>CAZMTB010000062.1:0-4635 GCA_964569095.1 uncultured Aquificales bacterium | reverse complement strand
CGGTGAGGCCTTCAACAACCCCTCCACGAACCTCGCCAACGTTGAACCGTCCTCACCTTTCAGTCGTTCGGCCAGCTCGGCCTTCACCTTCTCAAAGAACGCACCTCTAAGCATAAAGGTCTCCTCCTTTTATTAGTTATCCCTTAAATTTACACAGAACGCGGCGTTGTGCAATAGCACTTGTCTGATTTTGGTGGTGTAGACACCGGGGATTACGGGGGCTATCCTTCGCTCACACTCAAAGCGGCGAGGAGGATTTAGGTGCCTTGGAGATGAATCTTTCGCTGCCCGTAGCGTTCGGGGCGGGCATGGTCTCCTTCTTGTCCCCTTGCGTGTTGCCCCTCGTGCCCGTCTACCTCTCCTATGTCACCGGCTTCTCTGTGGACGCCCTCAACAGGGGCGAGGTCTCCATGGCCAGGGTGGTCTCCGAGACCCTTCTCTTCGTTCTGGGCTTCTCGCTGGTGTTCGTGGCCTTCGGTGCCAGCGCCTCTGCGGTGGGGGGATGGCTCAACCTTCACGCACACCTCATCGTGAGGGTGCTTGGCGCCCTGGTGATTCTGCTGGGGATAACCCTCTGCGGGGTGTTCAAGCCCGCCTTTCTGCAGAGGGTGTACCAGGTGCCAATGCCCAGGGTGAAGATGAGGCTTCTGGGCTCCCTGTTGCTGGGGGTGGTGTTTGCCTTTGGTTGGAGCCCCTGCGTTGGACCCATATTGGCGGGCATTCTCGCCTACGCCTCCACCCAGGCAGGTGCCCAGAGGGGCATGCTTCTCCTTGCCGCCTACTCGGTGGGGCTGGCGGTGCCCTTCTTCGTCACCGCCCTTCTCTTCAACAGGGCGGTGGTGTTGATCAGGGGGTTTCAGAGATACACCAAAGCGGTTCAGACCCTCAGCGGTCTGGTGCTCATCGCCCTTGGGGTGGTGATGCTAAGCGGGAGGTTCGGGGTATGACCCTTGAAGAGGCGAAGAGACGGGCAGAGGAGCTGAGGCGAGAGATCACTTACCACAACTACCGGTACTACGTTCTCGACGACCCGGTGATCACCGACGCGGAGTACGACGGGCTCATGGAGGAGCTGAGGCGCATCGAGGAGGCCTTTCCGGAGCTGGTGGAACCGCACTCCCCTACCCAGAGGGTGGGTGCCCCGCCGAGGGAGGGGTTCTCGACGGTGGAGCACAGGAGGCCTATGCTCTCCCTTGCAGACGCCCACAACGAGGGTGCCATCAGGGAGTTCGACCAGAGGGTGAAACGGCTACTGGGCCTGCCTCCCCTGGAGCAGGTGGAGTACGTGGCGGAGCCCAAGTTGGACGGCCTCTCCTGCGAGGTGGTGTACCGTGACGGCAGGTTCTCCCTTGCCTCTACAAGGGGCGACGGGGTGGTGGGGGAGGACGTTACCTCCAACGTGCGCACCATCAAGAACCTTCCCCTTCAGCTGCTCGCCCAGTCCCCCCCTGCCCTCATGGAGGTGAGGGGAGAGGTTGTGATGCCAAAGGATGAGTTTGAGGCCCTTAACCGCCGGATCCAGGAGGAGGGGGGACGCCCCTTTGCCAATCCCCGGAACGCGGCGGCGGGTTCCCTGAGACAGCTCGATCCCGAGATCACCGCCCAGAGGCCGCTCCAGTTCGTGGCCTGGGGCATAGGGGTCTGGGATCCCTCTTTGCCCTCCACCCATTGGGAGGTGTTGGCCCTGCTGGAGGATTGGGGGTTCCAGGTTGCCTCTCCGCGCCACCTCTGCAGGGGAATAGAGGAGTGCCTCGAGCGCTTCCGGGAGCTCGAGGAGAACCGCGACTCCCATCCCTACGAGCTTGACGGCATGGTGATCAAGGTGAACCGCATGGAGCTCTGGGATACCCTTGGTGCCACCAGTCGTTCGCCGCGCTGGGCCATCGCCGCAAAGTTTGCTCCCCGCCAGATGACCACCAGGGTGGTGGACGTGATCTACCAGGTGGGGCGCAGGGGTACCATCACTCCCGTTGCCTTGCTCGAGCCCGTGCCCATTGGAGGGGTCACCGTGAGCCGGGCCACCCTTCACAACTTCGAGGAGGCGAAGCGGATGGACGTGAGGGTGGGAGACACGGTGGTGGTGCAGAGGGCGGGAGACGTGATTCCCGCGGTGGTGCGGGTGATCACCGAGAGGCGCACGGGCACCGAGAGGCCCGTTGAACCTCCAACTTCCTGTCCCGTCTGCGGTGCCGGGGTGGCCAAGGAGGGGGCCTACCTGCGGTGCGTAAACGCCTCCTGTCCGGCGGTGCTGGTGCAGTCCATCAAGCACCTCGCCTCCCGCCGTGCCTTCGACATCGAGGGTCTCGGTGGAAAGGTGGCCCAGCTGCTGGTGGAGAGGGGTCTGGTGAAGGGGCTTCAAGACATCTTCACCCTGAGGGAGGACGACCTTCTCAGCCTGCCCGGCTTTGCCCAGGTCTCTGCCAGGAACCTGGTGGAGTCCATAGAGGCTGCCAAAGAGGTATCTCTGCCTCGGTTTCTCTACGCAATCGGCATTCCCAACGTGGGGGAGTACACCGCCCAGCTGCTGGCGGAGGAGTTTGGCAGCTTGGAGGAGCTGGCCGCTGCCTCCCACGAGAGGCTGGTGGCAGTGAAGGGAGTGGGGGAGGAGACGGCGAGGGGAATAGAGGCCTTCTTCTCTGAAGAGAGAAACCGCCAGATGATACGGGCCATGTTTGACGCGGGGGTGAGAATTCTATCTGCGGCTCAGGGGGAAGGCGAGCTGCCCCTGAAGGGCCAGACGGTGGTCTTCACCGGTGCCCTGCGCTCAATGGATCGCAGCAGGGCGAAGGAGCTGGTGGAGAGGGCAGGGGGCAAGGTGACCAACTCGGTCTCCAGGAAGACCGGAATGGTGGTGGTGGGGGAGAATCCCGGCAGCAAGTACCGGAAGGCCAGGGAGCTGGGGGTGAGAATAGTGAGCGAGGAGGAGTTCCTCGCGTTGGTGGGGGTGTAGGAACGTGAAGACGCAGACTCTGCTGAGCTTGGAAGATGTGGGAGATACCCCCGCGGAGAGGTTCGGGTTCAATTCCCTCGAGGAGGGATCATCCCTTGTAGATGAACCTTTCGAACCAGCGATGGTAGGAGGTCCAGTTTCCCTCCTGCTGGTCCTTCTGGAGAAAGACCTGGAACCCCGATAGCTTCGAGTCCAGCTCGTCCAGGAAGTGGATCACCACCGCCTCCTTGAACATGGGTTTCTGTACGGCCCCCGTCTCGGGCTCCCCGTGGTGGCTGGCCACGATGTGCTGTAGCTTCATGGCCAGCTCGGGGGGGAAGTCAATCTCGCCCATGAGCCTGGCCAGGATCTCGTTGCCCAGCATCACGTGTCCAAGAAGCCGTCCCCGGTCGGTGTACTCCGGTTCGGTGCCCACCCAGGCGAGCTCCTGGGTCTTGCCGATGTCGTGCAGCAGTCCCCCGGCCACGAGGAGGTCCCTGTCGAGGTGGGGATACACCTTTAGCCAGAGCAGGTAGGCGCACTTTGCCACTGCCAGGGCGTGTTCCAGAAGCCCTCCCCTGTAGGGATGGTGTATCTTTTTGCCGCCGGGGGCTGTGGAGAGCGCTTGGCGCAGCTCCTGGTTGTTCCACACCCGCTCTAGCAGGGCCTTGAGGTGGGGATTCTCCACTAAGGCCACCAGGGCATGCCACTCTGCCTCCATCTCCTCAAGGGACCGTGGCGCCTTGGGGATGAGCCTCTCTATCTCCTCCCGGTCTGCGTGCTCCAGGTGGGTCACCACCACCTGCTTCTGGCCCTTGTAGGAGTCCAGGGTGCCCTTCACCCTGGCAACGTCTCCCTTCTGGAATCGGGAGTCTACCTCCTGGGCGTTCTCCCAGACCTTGGCCTCAACCTCTCCCGTTTCGTCTGCAAGGCCCAGGGTTAGGTAGAGGTCGCCCTTCTGCGTCTGTTTGGCGTCCTTGTAGGTGATCCGGTAGATCCCCTCCACCGTCCCGCTGGCGGGTAGCTGGGCGATCTTCATCGCGACTCCAGGCACCGGAGCAGGAAGCTGGCCAGGTGTTCCACCCTGGTGGCGAGCCCTGCATCCTTCACCCCTTGGGTGAGCTGCATGATGCAGCTTGGACATGATGTGACCAGCACCTCTACGCCGTTCTCACCTATCCACTCCACCTTACGCCTCAGTATCTCCTTGGAGACGGGGGGATGGGTGAACCTGTAGAGTCCCGCCCCTCCGCAGCAGAGGGACTCCTCTTCTCCCCTCACCAGGGTTATTCCCTCCACCTGCTCGAGCACCTGGTAGGGTTCCTCTTTCACTCCGGCGTGGCGACCGAGGTGGCAGGGCAGGTGGTAGGCCACCCTGGCGGTGGTCTTTCCCAGGGTCCTTTCGGCGAACCTCTCCACCAGGAACTGGGAGAGGTCGAGCGCCCTAAGCCGTTCTCTATCTGCCCCCTCCCTGAGTCCCGAGAGGCAGGTGGCGCAGAGGAAGATGAGGGGCTTTCCCTTCTCCACCCGCTCCAGGTTCCTGGCCGCCAGCACCTCTCCCCTGAGCCGTTCTCCCATCACCTGGTGGGGATGGCCGCAGCACTCCTCCTCCACCACCTGAAGGGACACTCCCAGGGTCTTGAGAAGCTCGACGGCGTCCCGGGCAATCGGGGGGTAAGGGAACTCACCCATCCACCGGCCGTGGG
>CAZMTB010000061.1:0-9115 GCA_964569095.1 uncultured Aquificales bacterium | reverse complement strand
AAAGACTTCGTGGTTCTATCCGACGTGGCAAGCCTGACGGCCTCCATAGTCACCACAGCCCCCAACCCCTCAAGGGCCCGTAGGTGGTCAAAGCTGTTGACCGTGGGCAAGAACGGATTCGGCGTGGTGCTGGCATCGCTCACCCCTACGGAGAACACCGGCGGGGTGTCAGACTTTACGCCGTCTAACCTGGGGAAGAGGTCTAACGTGAACATATCCAAGGTTATCGCCAGGGGAGACATGGAGTTCATTCCCAAGGGGATACTCTTCAAATTCAAGGTGAACCTGAAGGACACGAAGAACCAGGACATAGCGATGGCCAGCGTGCCGGGAAAGGTGACGCTGTTCAAGCCCTCGCTTCCCTCGGATGCTCTCATCGCAGGTGTAGACCTCAACGCGATACGGCGCTCTATTGAGGCCACCACCGCCAAGTACCGGGGAAAGACGGACCCCGAGCTGAAGAAGCTGGAGGGAAGGATTCTCTTCGAGCTCAGTTTCAACAACGGCAGGCCCTTGATATACCTGAAGGTTGTAGAGATGAAAGAGAATGGCCCCACCCTGAAAAAACTGGGGAAGCCGGGGGACGAGGTGGACATAACCACCATGATCAACCCCTTCTTGGCAATGTTCCTGGGCAAGACCAGCTTCAAGCGAATAAAGGGGGGCTTCGTGGCCACGAACCTGGTCGGCACCAACCTCACCCCCTCCAAGGCCGGGTTGGAAAAGAGCAAGAGGCTCTTCGAGAACCTGAAGGTGAAGCATCCACTGGTACTCGTCTCTGCCTCTCCCGCGAGGCTAACCGAGGGAACCATAGGCCTAATACGGCCCTTCGTGGCAAAGAACCCTGAACTCCAAGAGAAGCTCAACGCCATGCAGCAACAGATGAGAGAGAAGAAGGCCAGGCCAGAGAGGGTCATCTTCCTCTCAAAGTCCCTGACCGACTACGAAGTAAGGGTAGAGTACACCAGGTAGAGTTAGACGCCACCCCAAAAGTCCGGGGGTTGGCCTAACCTATGAGGGAGAAGACTATTCTCCAGATGGCGTGGGAGAAGACCTGGTTAAAGGTGTCGCTCAACAAGAGAAGCACCACAACCACTATCCCGAAGGGTTCCACCTTGGCGTAGTAGTAGGCAAGGTTTCTGGGAAGAAGCCCGGTTACGATCCTTCCACCGTCCAGAGGGGGGACGGGAATAAGGTTGAAGAGGCAGAGGGCAACGTTAACCATCACGCTCATCCCCAGGATGAGGGCAAGTGGAAAGGTGATCATCAAGGAGGTTCCCTGGAGAGAGGGAAGGGATAGCCCCCTCAAAAAACCACCTATCAGTGGAATCACCCGGGGATCCAGGTGAACCACCCCCTTGAACAGCAAGGCCGAGGCCACCGCGAGGAGGGCATTGGTGGTGGGACCCGCCGCTGCAACGAGCATCATGTCGCGCTTGGGGTTCCTCAGGTTGAAGGGATTGACGGGTACCGGCTTGGCCCAACCTATCATCCTGGTCACCACGAAGACCAGCAACCCGATGGGATCGAGGTGTTTCAACGGGTTAAGGGTTAGCCTACCCGCATCCTTGGCAGTGGAATCACCCAGCATGTTGGCCACGAAGCCGTGGGCCACCTCGTGGGTGGTGATGGCAAAGAGAACCGGGGGCGCCGCCACCGCTATCTGCTGAAGGATATGGGGAAGATTGGAGAGATCCAAGCCGCCCTCTTACAGAATGTACCTGCTCAGGTCCATGTCCTGGGCGATGTCGGCAAGCTTCTCTCGCACGTAGTTCACGTCCACGGTCACCCTCTGTCCAGAGAGATTGGGGGCCTCGAAAGAGAGGTCTTCCAGCAGCTTCTCCATCACCGTGTATAGCCTGCGGGCGCCGATGTTCTCGGTACGCTGGTTCACCTCGGCGGCAATGGAGGCGATCTCCTCTATCGCCTCTTTCGTGAACTCCAGCTCTATTCCCTCGGTGGCCATGAGGGTCTGATACTGTTTTATCAGGGCATTCCTCGGTTCCGTCAATATGCGCACGAAGTCCTCGGTGGTGAGAGAGTCGAGCTCAATGCGTATGGGAAACCTCCCCTGGAGCTCAGGAATCAGGTCTGAAGGCTTCGCCACGTGAAACGCCCCGGCGGCAACGAAGAGTATGTGATCGGTTCGCACGGGGCCGTACTTGGTGTTCACCGTGGTGCCCTCCACCAGGGGCAACAGGTCTCTCTGAACCCCTTCCCGTGAGACGTCTGGTCCTTTGCCCGTTTCACGCCCGGCAACCTTGTCTATCTCGTCGATGAAGACCATCCCGTTCTGCTCCACCCTGTGGATGGCCTCCTTCGTAACCTTGTTCATGTCAACCAGGTGCTGGGCCTCCTCCTTTTCGAGCATCTCCAGGGCCTCTTTCACCGTCATCTTCACCCGCTTGGACTTCTTGGGCATGAGGTTGCCAAGCATGTCTTTGAAGTTGATGTCCATCTCCTCCATCCCCATGGACGAGAATATCTCCACCACGGGCCCCGCCTTCTCCTGGGTGACAACCTCCACCTCCCTCTCGTCCAGCTTCCCCTGGCGCAGCAGCTCCCTCATCTTCTCCCGGGTGCGGCGGTAGGAGTCCTCTTCCAGCTCCGACGCCCTACCCTCCCCCACGGGAGGCTTTGCGGGCATGGGAACGAGTATGTCCAGCAGCCGCTCCTCGGCAACCATTCTGGCCTTGGGACGCACCGCCTTCTCGTGCTCCTCTTTCACCATGCGAACCGCCAGTTTAACCAGGTCCCTGATGATGGACTCCACGTCGCGTCCTACGTAGCCCACCTCGGTGAACTTGGACGCCTCCACCTTGATGAAAGGGGCCCTGTCTAGCTTTGCCAGCCTGCGGGCGATCTCGGTCTTTCCAACCCCCGTGGGACCTATCATTATGATGTTTTTGGGCATGATCTCGTCCTTCATGTCGCCCTTTATCTGCTGGCGCCTCCACCGGTTGCGAAGGGCGATGGCCACCGCCTTCTTGGCCCTCTTCTGGCCTATGATGTAGTTGTCTAAGGCCTCCACAATCTCTGCAGGGGTCATGTACCTGGACTCGGGTAGCACCTTGGGCTCGCTCATCGGCCAAGCTCCTCCACAACGATCTCTTGGTTGGTGTAGATGCAGATGTCTGCCGCTATCCGCAACGACCTCTCTGCAATCTCCCGGGCCGAAAGCTCGGTGTTGGCCAGCAGGGCCCTTGCGGCAGCAAGGGCATATGGTCCCCCGGAACCTATGGCGATTATCCCGTCGTCCGGTTCTATCACGTCCCCAGTGCCAGAGATGAGAAAGGAGTGCTTCTCGTCCACCGCTGCAATGAGCGCCTCCAACCGGCGAAGCATCTTGTCGGTGCGCCAGTCACGGGCCAGTTCCACGGCAGCCCTGGGCAGTATCCCGCCGAACTCCTCCAGCTTCCCCTCAAGCTTGGTTAGCAGGGTCAATGCATCTGCCGTGGCCCCGGCAAACCCCACCACCACCTTATCCTTGAATATGCGCCTCACCTTTCTCGCGCTCTGCTTCAGCACCGTGTTGCCATAGGTGACCTGGCCGTCTCCCGCCACCACCACCTGGTCACCCTTTCTCACAGACAGAATGGTCGTTCCCCTAAAGCTCTTCTCCATTGCGCCGTTCAGCTCCTTGGACTCGTTCTCCCTTGCTGCACCCTTTAGAGTATAGGTGCCCCCAAGCGGTTTGCAACCACGAAAACCCTTATTGTCAACAGCCACCCGAGAGAGTAGAATGGTGGGGAGTATCAAACGAGGTTTTAGGCGAAGGAGGAGAGATGAAGAGGTTGAGAGCTGAAGGCGCGGTTATTGCCCTGTGCATCCTATGGCTGCTGGGCATCCCCTGGGTAGCAGCGGGGGCTCCAGGAGACGAGCTTTGGTCAGAAACCTACTACCTGGCCACCTCATCGGAGAAGGTGGAAAAGACGCTGGCAACCATGGACCACCAGGGAAACATCATAGCCGCCCAAACCTCGAAAATATCCGACCACACCTACAGGTTCTACGTGGTTAGTTTCACCAGAGACCACGCCAAGCGTTGGGAGAAGACCTTTGACGGAAAGTCGTACGTGAGACCGGTAGTGGACAGCAGCAACAACGTTATCGTGGCATACCTGCCCAACTCCCAGAAGTACTGGGTGGTGGTCTCAATCTCCCCTGGGGGTACCCAGAACTGGACCAAGGCCATCAGCCTGGGAAACATCAACGACAACTGCTACTACAACTCCCTCTGTGAGATCCTCACGTCTTACACTCCCCTCTCCGACATGGTGGTGGATCACCACGACAACGTAATCGTGGTGGGGTTATCGGTAGACTCCCAAGGTGACTACGCAGGGCGGGTGGTCTCCATCTCTCCCAGCGGTACCCAGAACTGGAGCAGAACCTTCAAGAAGGAGGAGAACACCTCAAAGGTATCGGGCTACGCCGCAAGGGTAGCCGTTGACAGCCACGACAACGTCCTGGTGGTAGGTGGACTCTACAACGGGAGAAACTACGACATCTACGCCGTATCCTACTCAAGAACCGGTCTTCTAAACTGGACCTACTCCTACGCCGGGGAGGCCGGAGGCGACGACTGGGCCGGAGACGTGGCAGCCGATCACAACGACAACGCGGTGATCACGGGAACCACTTACCAGGACACTTCCTCAAGACAAGCTTTCTACTACAACAGGATACTCTCCATATCCCCCTCTGGAACCCTCAACTGGAAGACCCACTACTACGAGGAGGGCACCCATTACCAGCTACCACGGAAGGTACTCGTAGACGAGAATAACGACCTCAGGATATTGGCAACCATATTAGACGTTGGCCTATGCGAAGAAGACAGGGTTCTTGGCTTCTCCTCAAGTGGCAACTACCAGTGGACGGTCAAGCTAAGATCCGAGGAGTATGTAGAACCAGAAAGAAACGATATTCTCTACTCATTCCAGGATATGGCCCTGGACAGAAACAACAACCTATTCGTGGTGGGTTACTGGGCAAGTCGGGAAGGCTCGGGCTCTGACCTGCACCTGTTCTGCCTCGACTCCTCAACGGGGTACCGCAGGTGGACCAAGGGATTCGACTACGGCACCGACGATTACGGGAACCAGCTTGCAGTCAACCCCAACACGGGAGAGATGGCCGCGGTGGGAACCATGACCAACGGCTTAATGGCCCTACTGCTGTACCTGGAGGGCTACCAACAACCAACCATCCCGGAAAAGGTGTTGAAGCAGGGCGGCGAGGTGAGAACCATCTCAACCAGCCTATCGTCCCCAGACGCCAGCTCTGGCCGATACCTGGGCTTTGGCGAGGCTGCCACGGGGGGAAGTCGCTTCAAGGTCGAAGCCGAGTTTCCCCGCTACCTCGACCAGCAAGACGGCTCCGAGGTTAAGGTGAAGATATTCGTAGCGGCCCAGCTGCCAGACGACTACTCCCGCCTGGCCTACTTCGACACCTACAACGAGCTCCACTACCAGCCACCCCAAGCCCTCTCCCACTGGGTCACCGGCGTAACCGGGGGAATAAGGAGAACCACCATCTCTCCCGAAGAGAACACCTCAGCCTCGTGGATTCCCCAAGGCACCCACTACTGGTACACCTTGGTGGTGCCAGACACCGTGCCAGACGACTTTTCAGGGGTTAACTGGGCCACAACCCCATGGGAGATCACCGTGAACGTCTTCGAGGTGAAATAATACCCCCTCACGGCTTGAGCATCCCCCGCTTTTGATGTAGAATTGCCCATCTTTGGGGTGCAAAACCCGGCAAACGAGAAAGGAGGAAGTGGAATGGCAAAGAAGGCGGGGGTTATCACCTTGTTGGCGGTTCTGATGGGTTGCCTGTGGGTAATCACCTCGTGGGCCATGGAGCCAGGTGACCAAAGGTGGGCTCACCAGGGTGACACCACGGGGTACCCGGGCCCCATAGTGAAGATAGACAACCAAGGCAACAGGTTCGTGGCCTCAACGGTGGAGGTTAGCGGATCAGCGGAATGGCAGGTGATAAGCTACGACAAAAACGGGGTAGAGCGGTGGAAAAAGAGCTTCTCACCGGGAGGCTCCAGCGGCAACTACCTAATGGACATGGCCCTGGACAAGGACGGAAACGTGATTGTCGTTGGTTCGGCGGTTCTCACCGAAACATCCAACAAAGACTGGTTAATCACAAGCCTTGACAAGTCTGACGGCCACACCTTGTGGTGGAATTACTACGATTATGACAAAGAGGACTCAGAAGACGAGGCCACCCTCGTCACCGTGGACAGGAACGGCAACATAGTGGTAGCAGGCTACGAGACCGTAAACGGCGAAAAGCTCTCTGTCGTCCAGTACTATTCATATCCTACTTACACTGTAAAGTGGACAACCACCCTATACCTCTCTCCCCTAAATTCCATCTCAAACTCGCCAACCTCCATCACCGTGGACAGTACAGGCAGGATCATCGTTGGAGGATACACCTTGGGCAGCGACCGCAACTGGTTCGTCTGCGTAATATCGCCCACCGGCGGGGAGATACTTGGGGAGAACTTCTACGCGGGCGACGATGCGGGGCCCGACTACGACTCGCTAACCAAGGTGGTGACTGACGACAGCAACAACATCATAGCAGCGGGGATATTCACAATAAACGGGGGAACTAACCTGGAGATACTCTCCCTATCCTTCTCTACCAGCTCTGGAATAACAAAAAACTGGGCCATCACTTTGCCAAACGGGGACTCTCTGCAGGATCTGACCATAGACACCTCTGGGCACATCGTGGCTGCTGGGTCCAACTCGCTCAATGGAGGAGACTTCTACGTGGTGAGCATCTCTTCCAGCGGATCCAAAAGGTGGGAATCCACATACGACAGCGGATACGGCCTTGACCGTGCCTACGCCCTGGGCATCTCTCCAGATGGCGGGGTGGTGGCAACGGGCGTGAGGCGCAATCAGAGCTCCAACTTCGACTGGTACACCGCCTGCCTCGATCCAACCACGGGGGAGAGGAGATGGAGCGTACTCTACGACGGCGGAAAGGGAGATTTCCCCAACAGCATTGCCGTTGACCAATCAAGCAAAGACGTGGTAGTGGTAGGCTCTTCAGGCGACGATCTGCTAATAATAGACTACGAGGGAGGTTGCCCGCTAACCCCTTCTGCCAAACACGTGCTCAAGCCAGCCGAGGTACGCACCATAAACCCCGCTGCCAGTACCCCTGACCCGGACAACGGCAAGTACCTGGGGTTTGGTGACGTGGTGTCCGGGGGACATAAGTTCAAGATCGAGGCAGAGTTTCCAGCCTACCTCAAGGAGAGCGACAATTCCGTGATGAACGTCAAGATATTCATCGCCGCACAGATGCCCGACGACTACTCGCGACTGGCATACTTCGACAGCTCCAACAACATGAAGTACCAGCCACCTGACAAGCTATCCTCCTGGAAGGCAAGCGTGAACGGAGCGATTGCGAAGACAACGGTGTTCCAAGAGGTGGACACCTCCTCCCTGGTTTCCGTCCCCAAAGGTACCCACTACTGGTACACCTTGGTGGTGCCAGACACCGTGCCAGACGACTTCTCAGGCGTAGATTGGGCCACCACCCCGTGGGAGATAACCGTGAACATCTTCGAGGTAAAGTAGAAAAGCAAACGATAACCAATTTTATTGAAAAAGGGTCCCCTGAGGGGACCCTTTTCTTTTTCAGTTAAGCTTCATTTTACCCCTTGCAATGCCTGCCAGTCCTCAGGTATAGGAGATGTAATGGGGGTTCCCAAATACCGTACGCCAAAGAGGGAGGATGCGTTGATGAAGGTGAAGGTGTTGTGTGGTGTGTTGGTTTTTGTTCTGCTAAGCGTCATGTCAGGTTCATCTTCTGCCTTGGCCAAGCCCGGAGATGCAAAGTGGACATACTCCGCCAGTGGTGGCTTCACCGTGGTGGGCATAGACAGCAACGGCAACAGGGTATTTGCCACCTCAAAGTACACCCCAGACAGCGCAAGCTGGCTGGTGGTCAGCCTGAACCGCAGCGGCAAGCTCAACTGGCAACAACCCTACAACAACGGAACGGCCAACGGCGTAGACTGCATGGCCATAGACTCGAAAGACAACATCATCGTGGGCGGTTCAGAGTATTCCGCCTCGGGTTGGGGCTGGAAGATAATATCCTACTCGCCATCGGGGAAGGTGAACTGGGAGAAGAGCTACCCAGGGGTGTACGACATGCCCATGAGCGTGGCGGTGGATTCACAAGATAATGCCATATTCGCCGGATTCTACGTGGACGGCACCGCCACCAGGTGGAGGGTAATATCCTTCTCCCCTTCGGGAAAGGAGAACTGGAAGCACTCCTTTCCCAAGGCAACAAGCGACTACGCAGAGCTGGTTAAAATAGACTCCAAAGACAACGTCATTGTGGCGGGAACGACCTACGACGGGTCTAATAACGACTGGAGAATAGTGGCCTACTCTCCCTCCGGTGGCATAAATTGGCAGAAGACCTTGGACACTTCATCAAATGACTGGGCATTGGGACTCGCCCTCGACAGCAAAGACGGCGCAATAATAGTTGGGTATTCGGAGGTCTCTCCTGCCACATACAGGTGGAAGGTTGTGGCCTTCTCCTCTTCTGGAAACCAGGCATGGGAGAGCGCTTTACCCGACAACGGTTACGCCGACGGCGTAGCTGTGGATTCAGAGGACAACGTTGTGGTTGCCGGAACCACCACCAACGCAAACGAAGACTGGAAAGTGGTATCGTTCTCTCCCTCGGGGGGAATAACCTGGCAGAAGACCTACGACGGGGGCACCACAGAGGAGCCCACTTACGTGGCAATGGACGACAACGACAACGCCGTGGTAGTGGGATTCAAGGGCGGAGCTGAAACAGATTGGCAGATCATCTGCTACTCCCCAGCAGGAAATATCCTTTGGAAAGACTCGGTCGACAGCGGCAAGGATGATGATGCCCTCTACGAGGCAATAGATCCCGATACCGGGGAGGTAGTCGTGGCTGGGTACACCATGGGGGGAGACAACGCCTTCTTGATCGACTACGAAGGATACCACCCACCTGCCCCTACACCCTCCGGCCACGTTCTGGTTCCCTCAGAGGTGCGCACCATCAATCCCGC
>CAZMTB010000060.1:0-2143 GCA_964569095.1 uncultured Aquificales bacterium | reverse complement strand
AACCCTGCCGAAGACCTCCCTCGCCTCGTGGCTGCTCTCAACCTCAGGGGGAACCACAAAACGAAAACCCTCCTCCTTCACGTATCGCTGGCTGCGCTGGGAGTAGGAGGCTATGCGATGCCTGACCAGCTGGTGGGTCATAGCCCTGGAGACCCCCTCTATTCCAAAGGTGAAAGAGGCGTGCTCGAATACCGATAGGTGCCCCATTCTTCTGACCCTGCTCAAGAGGGAGGAGTAATCTCCCCCTTCCGCCTCTCTCTCCAGGGAGAGTACGTCTTTCGAGGAGTAACAGACCCTGGCAGCGGTATACACCACTCGCTCAGGGTCAGGAGTGTGGGTCAGCAAGGTGACCCTGGACATCTACTTCATACCGTATTTCTGGCGGAACCTCTCGCTTCTACCGGCCACGGAGCGCACCCTCTGCCTGCCGGTGTAGAATGGATGGCAATTTGAACACACAGCAACGTGAATCTCGTCTCCCTTGGGGTAGGCAGACCTGGTTTCAAAGGTGTTGCCACAGGCACAGACCACCTTCACCTGGTGGTAGTCAGGATGAATTCCCTTCTTCATCGTTTATCCCTCCATCTTCGTAGGTGAACCTCTCTCAACGGGAAGAAGAAACTAACCCCTCCCCCCCTAAATTGCAAGGGAGCATGAAGGGGCCAACCTAAAAGATTGAAGATACACATCTCTCCTTGACCCCGGCGGTCATTCCCTGTAATTGAGGCCTCCTTGGGAAGTAGAGATACCAGAGACGTGAAAAAGGAGGAAGACGGCATGTTGTTCAACACCCTATTTGCGGCAGTGGCGATGGCAGCACCACAAGCAGCCGCAGCAGCCCCCGGAGGAGCAAGAAACGCACTGGCCACCTTCATTCCCCTCATTCTCATATTCGTGGTCTTCTACGTGCTTCTCATTCTGCCCCAGCAGAAGAAGCAGAAGAAGCATCGCCAGATGATAGAATCCCTGAAGAGGGGGGACAAGGTGATCACCATGGGTGGTATACACGGAACGGTCACCCACGTGGGAGAGAACACGGTGATCCTGAGGGTGGCAGACGACGTGAAGATAGAGGTCAACAAGGGAGCCATAGCCACCATAAAGCAATAACGAGAGTCGACTGCAAAAGGACCCCCTTTGAGGGGTCCTTTTTTATTGCCCATGAAGCATACAGCGGGACTTATAACCGCAAGCGCTCTGCTAGGACTACTGGTGATCTTAGGAGGGGTGAGAAGGTTCAAGAAGGAGGCGTGAGGCACCAAGGGTAACCCTAAATTACGGAGAGGCAGCAAGGGTTGTTGACCAGATTGGTCTTACCAATTATTGGTAAGGTAAATTCTGAAAGGAGGTACGGTCATGGAGATGTACCGAGGACTTGCCATTATTCTGGGGTTTCTCTTTGCCGGGCAGGCCATATCAAAGCTCACCCACATTCCCGTCCCCGGCAGCGTTCTAGGTATGATTCTGCTCACCTTGGCACTCATGGTAGGAGTGGTGAAGCTAGAGCAGGTGGAAGAGGTGGGCACCTTTCTCATCAAGAACATGAGCGTCATGTTCATCCCCCCGGGAGTGGGCGTAATTCTCTACTGGTCGCTGGTGAAGAAGGAGTTCTTGCCCATCTCGGTGGCCCTCGTGCTGAGTTTCGCTCTCACCATGGTGCTCACGGCAAAGGTGGTGGAACTGGTAAGGAGGAAGAGCAATGGGTAGCTTTGGGATCTTCGTTACCATACTGGTCTTCTACGGTTTCTCGAAGCTCTTCGAGAAGGGTAAGAAGTTCTATCTCAATCCCGTCCTCCTCAGCATAGTCACAATCTCTCTTCTGCTCACTGGCACCGGCATAAGTTACGACTTCTACATGGAGAGCGCCCGATTCTTATTCTTCCTACTGGGTCCGGCGGTGGTATCCCTCTCCATTCCCCTCTACAACGAGCGCGAGACGATAAAGTCTTACGCCAAGGAGATAGGCATTGGGATCCTCTTTGGAGGCATGGTGGCAGCCCTCTCCGCCGTGCTCATAGCCAAGCTGCTGGGGGCAGACAAGACGGTGCTCTTCAGCATAGCCCCCAAGAGCGTGACCACCGCCATAGCCATTGGCATAAGCGAAAAGATAGGGGGCATACCCGCCCTCACCGCGGTACTGGTG
>CAZMTB010000059.1:0-2644 GCA_964569095.1 uncultured Aquificales bacterium | reverse complement strand
CACCTCCCGTTGAAACTGGTGGTGGCAACCTTCCTCCTTTCCATGGTGGTGACCAACGACGTCTCGCTGGTGGTGATAGTGCCCATAACCATGCTCCTTGACCTTCCAAGGAAGGGGACCTTGGTGGTGTTGGAGGCCCTTGCGGCTAATGCTGGATCTGCCTTGACCCCTTTGGGCAACCCTCAAAATCTCTTCATCTACTGGCATTACAAAGTGCCCCCCCTCGAGTTTGTTAAGGTGATAGCCCCGCTGTCGCTGCTATTCCTGGTTCTGCTGGTGGGGGCAGCGGCGTGGGTGGGAAAAGGAGAGGGTATGTCCAGACCCCCGGTATCTGAAGGGGATAGGGTAGAGGTTAAGAGAAGGGCCTTACTGTACGCGCTCTTTCTTATCATCATGGTGCTGGCCATTCTTCACCTCCTCTCTATATGGGTGGGCTTGGTGGTGGCTGCCTACGCTGCGATCTCCGACAGGAGGAGCCTGAGGATAGACTATCTGCTTCTGCTCACCTTTCTGTGCTTCTTCGGCCTGGCTGAGAACTTCAAGGTGCTACTCTCGTCCAACATAGACTACTCGAAGAACATCTTCCTATTTTCGGCCTTGGTGAGCCAGGTTATCAGCAATGTTCCCGCGGCCCTCCTCTTTGCCAACTTCACGGTGAAATGGAAGGCCCTGCTCTGGGGAACCAACGTGGGGGGATTTGGCAGCCTCGTTGGGTCCTTGGCCAACCTCATAGCCTACAAGCTCTACCTCGCTGGAACGGATAACGGGGACCTTCGGGGATTCACCCTCCAGTTCCTCGCTCTGGGATACGCCTCCTTCTTTGTGGGAGCGATGCTCTATCTGGTTCTCTTCTGAGCCTTGAGCTCCTTCTTCAGAACCTTTCCCAGCATGTTCTTGGGTAGTTCCCTGTGGAACACCACGCTCTTGGGAACCTTGAAGGGTGCCAGCCTCTTGCGACAGAACTGTACGATCTCGTCTTGTGAGACCTCCTGCCTCGTGACCAGGTGAGCCTGGGGCACCTCGCCCTTCTCGGGGTTCTCCACCCCCACTACGGCTGCCTCCAGAACGTCAGGGTGGCGTAGCAGGACATCCTCCACCTCCCTGGGAGAGATGTTGTATCCACCGCTGATGATTATGTCCTTCTTGCGCTCGTCCAGGTAGAAGAAACCCTCCTCGTCCATCCTTGCGAGGTCGCCGGTGTAGAGCCACCCGTCTCTCAGGGTCTCTCTGGTCTCTTCCTCTCTCTTCCAGTACCCTTTCATCACCTGGGGTCCTTTAACCACCAGCTCGCCTATCCGATTGGGAGGAAGGGGCTCGCCGGTTGCGGGGTCCACTATTCTCGCCTCGGTGTCCGGAAGCGGTATCCCGATGGAACCGAACCTGCGCCCCTCGTTTAGGGGATTTGCGTGGGTGACCGGAGATGCCTCGGAGAGGCCGTACCCCTCTACCACCATGCCGCCTATCATCTCCTCCATTCCCACAGCCACCTCCTCTGGTAGGGTCGCCCCTCCGCTTATGCAGGTCCTCACGGTTGGCAGTCTAACCTGGCGTTCCTTGGCAGCGGTGATCAGGGCAGAGTAGAGGGTGGGAATGCCTGGGAGCATGGTGACTCCTTCTCTCCTTATCGTCTCTATGGCCTTCTGGGGATCGAACCTGGGCATGAGCACCAGCCTGGCCCCCATGTAGAGTCCTGCGTTCATTGCCGCGCTCATCCCGTAGGCGTGGAAGAAGGGGATTACGCAGAGAATCACCTCTTTGCCGTCCTCTATCTGAGGACCCCAGGCCCGAAGCTGCATGGCATTGGCCACGATGTTGTAGTGGGTGAGGATCACCGCCTTTGGTGTCCCCGTGGTGCCGCTTGTGTACTGGAGGACCGCGGGGTGACTACGGGGATCTATCTCCTCGTTAGGGGGGATGGGTGGACGTTCCATGAGCCCTCTAAAGCTCAAAAGTTTCTCTCTAAGTTCCTTATATCTTCCTCTCTCTTTAAGGCACTTCAGCCTGAAGAGTATCCCCAGCCCCGCGGGAAGGTAGTCTTGGAGGGGAGCCAATATCACCCGTTTCAAGATACCCTTCTTCAGTGCAGGTGCCACCTTCTCCAGGAGTGGCGATAGGGTTATCACCGTGTTGCTGCCCGAGTCCTCTAAAAGGCTCTCTACCTCATGGGCGGTGTAGAGGGGATTGAGCTGGACGACCACTGCCCCCAGGGCGAGTGTGGCGAAGTAGGAGATGGGGTAGGGTGGGGAGTTTGGGAGCAGGAGGGCCACCCTCTCCCCCTCCTTTATTCCCAGTCCTTTAAGTCCCCCTGCAAGGCGCAGGCTGGCCTCCCTGAGCTCGTCGTAATGGGTGGACCTTCCGTAGAACCTTAGGGCGACACCACGGGGGGATAGGGAAGAACCGTGCTCCAATATCCAGAAGCCGTTTCTCTCGGGGTACTCTAAAGAGTGGGGCACCCCCGGCTGGTAGAATTCTCTCCACGGCATCATTGGAAACCCTCCTGGTAGAGGTGATAGATGAATCTGGCCTTTATTCGAAGCTCCTTCTCTCTCCAGTCGGAGGGGAAAGGGCCAAAGGGTGCAGCGGCCCTTATGGCCCTTATGGCCTCGTTGTCCAGTATGGTGTAGCCGGAGCTTGTCAAGAGCTT
>CAZMTB010000058.1:0-9019 GCA_964569095.1 uncultured Aquificales bacterium | reverse complement strand
GTCCGGAGGGATGGGCTCACGAAGCGCCAGAGAGAACTCGTGGAGCTCCTGGAGAGGGAAGGTCCCCTCACCAGGGGTGAACTTGCCTTGCTGGGTGGTTTCAGCTCTTCAATAGTGAAGAGGCTGCTGCAAGCGGGGGTGCTAAAGGAGGAGGATCGCGCCCCTTCTTCCCTTGGGGTCTTCAGGTCCTCCGTGCCCCAGATGGTGGAGCACATCTCCCTCACGGAGGACCAGAGAAGTGCCATTGCTGCCTTGAGGTCCAACCTCGATAGTGGAGACTACCGTACCTTTCTGCTCTTGGGGGTGACCGGCAGCGGAAAGACCGAGGTGTATCTACAATTGTGCTCCGCTGCCCTGGAGAGGGGGCTTGGCTCCCTGGTTCTGGTACCGGAGATATCGTTGACCCCCCACTACCTGGGCAGGTTCAGGGGAAGGTTTGGGGATAAGGTGGCCTTGCTTCACAGTGGCCTCTCGGTGGCAGAGAGGTGGCGTGAGTGGGAGAGGGCACGGCGGGGAGAGGCCTTGGTGGTGGTGGGTACCCGGTCCGCGGTGTTTGCCCCCTTGCCCAGGGTTGGGGTGATCGTGGTGGACGAGGAGCATGACACCTCGTACAAGCAGGAGACCAGGCCCAGGTACAACGCCAGGGACCTTGCCGTCTGGAGGGGACGCATAGAGGGATCCACCGTGGTGTTGGGCTCTGCCACTCCATCCCTTGAGAGCTACCGTAATGCCCTAACGGGGAGGTACGGCTTGCTTGAGCTAACCCAGAGGGTAGGGAGGTCGGTGCTTCCCCGGGTCGAGGTGGTTGACATGAGGGGGAAGAGGGGCGTCGTCTCTGAGGCCTTGAGGGTGGCCATGGAGGATGCTCTGAAAAGGGGGGAGAACGTCTTGCTCTTGTTGAACCAGAGGGGATACGCCCCCTTTCTCATCTGCAGCATGTGCGGGTGGGTTCCCAGGTGCCCAAACTGCGAGGTTTCTTTCACCTACCATCGCTCTCCTCCCCTCTTGGTGTGCCACTACTGCGGCCAGTCGGAAGATCCCCCGGATCTCTGTCCCCAGTGCGGGGGAGATGTGAGAATCAAAGGCATGGGAACCCAGCGACTGGTGGAGGAGATAGAGAGGCTCTTTCCCGAGAGGCAGGTTGCTAGGATGGACAAGGACACCTCCCGGGGCAGGGAGGGGGCGTGGAGGGTGCTTCGCAAGCTGGAGCACGGCGAGGTGGAGGTGCTGGTTGGAACCCAGATGGTGGCGAAGGGACACCACTATCCATCCATCACCCTGGGAGGGGTGTTGTTTGCCGATCTCGGTCTGAGAATCCCAGACTTCAGGGCGGCGGAGCGTACCTTTCAGCTCCTCACCCAGTTGGCGGGGCGTACCGGGAGGGGGGAGAAGAGGGGAAGGGTGATAATCCAGACCTACGTTCCCCAGCACTACAGCGTGAGGTGGGCCGTTCGGCAGGACTTCAAGGGCTTTGCCGGGGAGGAGCTGAGGATGAGAGAGCTATTCTCCTATCCCCCCTTCGTCCATCTGACCAGGGTTATCTTCTCCGGGAAGAGAGGGGAGAGGGTTGAGGCGGTTGCTAAGGAGGTCGCCGCTTCGCTGTGTCGCTCTTCCAGGGTAGAGCTCTTGGGCCCTGCTCCTGCCCCTTTGGGCAGGCTGAGAAACCGGGTGCGCTGGCATCTCTTTCTCAAGTCTGGTAGCAGAGGAGAGGTCACGAAGCTGCTGACGAGCGTGCCCCTGAGACTGAAGGGGGTGTCGGTGGAGATAGACAGGGATCCTTACTCGTTGTTGTAGGTGATTGCATGCTAAGGGACTACATTGAGGCCTTCAGGGTGGCGGTGGGGTTTCTCACGGTGATTCCCGTGGGAGAGGCGAGGGTCTCCCCGCCCCACGAGATGGAGAGGGCCTTCTCCCTCTTTCCACTGGTTGGGCTGGGAATGGGGATAGATTTCACCATTCTGGGGTGGTTGGACTCCAAGGTGGCCTCTCCCCTGGTGGCTGCCTCCTTGGTGTTGGTGTTCTGGGTGCTGGTTACCGGCGGGCTCCACCTGGACGGGGTTGCAGATAGTTTCGATGCCTTGGCACTGGGCAAGGGGAGGGAAGATCGCCTAAGGATAATGAAAGAGAGCACCGTTGGCACCTTTGGCGTGCTGGCGGTGGTCTTGCTGATGATTCTGAAGATGTCCGCTCTCGTCACCATCCTGGAAAGGGGGGTCTGGAGGGGCATCCTGGTGGCTCCCGTGGTGGCCAGGTGGGCGGTAGTGCTTCTCTCCCACGTCTCCACACCTGCCCGTGAAGGGGGGTTGGGAATCATGGCCGTTCACGCCTCTACCAGGAAGGTTCTCTCTATCTCTTCCCTGCTTATGGTGGCCATTCTCCTCTTTGTGTGGCCTTTGGGTGTTTTGAACCTGGTTTGGGTGGTTCCCTTCGCCTTTGGCGTCTCCGCCTTCTGGAGGGAAAGGCTGGGGGGAATAACCGGGGACGTGCTGGGAGCCACCGTGGAGCTGGTTGAGGTGGGAGTGTTGTTGCTGGCCTCGGTGCTCTGCTGATTTCCCTTTTTAGGGTTCTGCCCTAAAGTCTGTGGGTGTGGTTCCGATTGGTAGGGGTAGGACGAGACGGCGGTTGAGGAGGAGACAAGGATGTCTGACGCCTTCCGTGTAGGCGGACTAATATCAGGGATAGATGTGAATGGCATCATCCAGGAGATGCTGAAGGCGCGTCAGGCGCCTTTGGATAACCTGAAAGAGAAGAAAGAGTACGTAACCCTCCAAAAGTCCACCCTGCAAGACGTGAACAAGCTCGTTCTCGACTTCAGGAGCAGCCTATTCAACCTGAGGTTACAGTCGATAATGAAGGCGAAGACCGCCACCACCTCTGACAGCAGCGTGGTCACCGCCACCGCCGACGTGGACGCGGTGATAGGCCACCACTCCATAACCGTTAGCCAGCTTGCCACGCCGGCAAGGGCAACCAGCCTATACACCCGCTCTCGGTTGGTGGATGCGGGAGATACCAACATCTCCACCATCTCTGGAAGACCCACCGACAACGTGGAGGCAGACCACACCCTCACCATATCGGAGGATAGCGGTGTCTATTGGGCGGTTGACAGGGCAGACGTTAGAAACGTTTCAACCCTTCACCTCTTGCAGGGAAGCTCCAACCGCGCAGGTGGAGGTGGCTCTGCAACGGTTGAGAGCAGCACCGCCGAGGGCACCATTGCCACCACCGTCTCGTCGGGATCTGCCATCACCGTGAACTACGGGGACGACACCGTCACCGTTTACACCTCGAAGGACTACACCGCCGACACCACCACCCTTGCCGAGGTTGCCGCAGACTTGGAAGACCAGATAAACGACGCCTTGAACTCCCTGAAGGGAACCACCGATGTCACCTACGTGGCCGTTAGGGTGGATCCCCAGGCTGGAACCGGCAACGACAGCCTGCGCATCTACGATGCCACTGGTACAGTTAGCAGCCTAACGGTCTCTTCGGGTACCGCGGCAGATGCCTTGGGCCTGAGCAACGGAACCGAGACCTCCTCTTCGTACATCGAGAGCAAGGTTTACAGCACCACCGATTACGCCGACCTGCTCTCCAGGATGAACGACACCTACGGTTTAATAAGGGGAATAACCTTCACCTCAGATAGCGGCCTTGCCGCAGGTGAGGCCCAGTGGATAAGCGATGCCTCCCTCAACATTGGCAAGGCAACCTATTCCACCGTTACGGGAGGAGCCGGGGTCTCTACGGGCTCGGGGCTGAACCTGACGGCCACGGGCCTGGACAACGCCAACTTTGCCACAGCCCCTTCCACCAGTACCAATGGCACCTTCACCATAAACGGGGTTCAGATAACCATAGACGACTACACCAAGCTCAGCGTAAACGACGTGCTGGGTATGATAAACAGCTCAGGGGCGGGGGTTACCGCCACCTACGACAGTACCAACGACAGGTTCGTTCTCACTGCCAACGAGCCGGGGGCTACAACCATAAGCCTTGGTTCCTCCAGCGATACCAGTAATTTTCTCACCATCGCCAAGCTCACGGTGCTTGAGGGGGCCACCAAGACCACGGGAACGGAAGAGGGTAGCATAGATCCCACTGCTCCCTTGGCCCAGACCGGTATGACCGTTACGCCTTCCAGCGGGACCTTCACGATAAACGGCGTATCCATCTATGTGGACACCAACACCGATTCCATGAACGACCTGATACAGAAGATAAACAACTCGGGGGCAGGGGTGATCGCAAGCTACGACTCGGTCTCCGACAAGGTGACCATCACCGCCGACCCGAGCTCCTCCAAGGTAACCTCAAACACCAGCAAGATCACCTTTGGCTCCTCTGACGACACGAGTAATATCCTGTATGCCTTGAACATAGTGGAGAGTACGGGGGCCGAGGTGGAGGAGGGTTCCACCGGGCAGGATGCGAAGTTCACCGTGGACGGTGCATCCTACGTTCGTACCTCCAACACCATAGACGACGTTATCGGTGGGGTCACCTTCACCTTACAAGGGGTGAGCTCTTCCAACGTCACCCTTGCAGTCAATGCAGACACCGACACCAGTCTCGACGCCATTGCGACCTTCGTTGCCGAGTACAACAAGGTTATCGAGAAACTGAATCCCCCCGAGCTTACCGACTTCGACAAGCAGTACCTCGATCCCCTGACCGACGAGGACAAGCAGTCGATGACGGAGAGCCAGATAGACGACTACGAGAAGAAGTACAAGCTCTACACTGGATACGAGATAATCAGGAACACTCCCGAACTCGACTCTTTCCTCAACTACCTGAGAACCCAGACCTTCCAACCGGTAGAGGGGGCTGGAAGGTACACCACTCTCTCCGAAATAGGTATCACCACCGACTTCTTTGGAACCTTCGACTCGGAGAGGGAGGGTTACCTCATCACCAAGTCCACCGACAAGGACGAGATAAAGGAGATTCTCTCTGGCAACTCCACCCTGATGAACGCCTTAACCTTTCATCCCGACGACGTCTACGAGCTGTTTGCCAAGGCTGGGGATACCGAGGACGAGAAGGGCGTGGCGAGAAGGTTGGCCGATCTTGCCAATGACTACTTTGGGGTTGGGGGTAGCATCTACGCGAAGATCAAGACCAGAGGCTACTACGACCAGCAGCTCGCACAGATAAACAAGCAGATACTCCAGGAGGTGAACGACCTGTCCGAGTACGAGGACTACCTGTGGGACAAGTTCACCGCCATGGAGCAGGCCGTGGCGAGAATGAAGTACCAGAGCGACTACCTGACGACCCAGTTGGCGGCCTGGAGTAAATCGAAGTGATGCCGATAAGGGTTTATGAGGAATGGGAAAGGAGGTAGATTGAAGATGAGCGCAACTCCTTATCACAGGTACCAGCAGGTACAGATCGAGGGTGCAGACGAGGGGGCCTTGGTTCTCATGCTGTACGACGGTGCCCTGAGGTTTCTGGAGAAGGGGCACCAGGCGATGCTAAAGAAGGACTACCACAAGGCCTACATGGAGATCATCAGGGTGGAGAGGATACTGAACGAGCTCATGAGCTGCCTCAACCTGGAGGCGGGGGAGATTGCCCACAACCTCATGAGGCTCTACGAGTTCATGGAGTGGAGGCTGATTCTCGCCAACAAGGATAAGGATCCCCAGGGCCTGGTGGAGGTATCCAAACTTCTGGGTTCCCTTAGGGACGCTTGGGTGGAGGCCGCGCGGATAGAGAGGGAGAAGAAGGCCGAGAAGGGCAAGGATAAGGCTGCAACCCAGCGGGTTACGAGAGTGGAGGACGAAGAAGGGAGGACTCCTTCTTTGAATCTCTCCAGTTAGGACCATACAGGGAGGTGAAGCATGGTTGTAGGAGAGAGCGGCGGTGTGATAAAAATAATAGCCCCAAAGGTGGATTCAGACCGAAAGACCGGAGGGGTGAAGGAGAAGGGGAGCAAGGCGCACCGCAACGCCGAGGCAGGGACCTCTCAGGTGATCAGCGACAAGGTGGACCTCTCTTCCACCGTGAAGGAGGTGATCACCGAGAACAGGCTTGCCGCCCAGAATGGTCTCGACGACTTCGAGGCTGCAAACCAGTTGCTCAACGAGACCATAGCCATGATCAAGGATGGCGGTACCTCGGTTGGTGAGGTGCACAGCGGTCCCTTCTCGAACTCGATACTGAACATCGTTTCGGCGTGAGGTGAGATATGGATCCCTTTGGAATCAACGGAGTGATCGAGGGGTACAACTCGGTTAAGACCATGGCCACGAGGGTGGATGCCAACGTTAGCCTGGAGAAGAGGGCCTTGGACATCAGCGAGGACCTGGTGTCTCAGCTCCTCAAGGCCATGGATACCCGCATTGAGGCGGGAAGCTTGGAGCCTTACCGGGGTAACGAGGTTGACCTTTACGGGTAGTGGTATTAATTCTACCCGTGGATGGTGAAGCAGGCCCGCATCGTAGTTCACGGTAAGGTTCAGGGTGTCTGGTACAGGGCATCCACGCAAGAGGTGGCCCGGTCCCTTGGGCTAAGGGGATGGGTGCGTAATCTCCCGTCGGGAGAGGTTGAGATCCTGGCCCAGGGAGAAGAGAAGGCGATAAGGGAGTTGATAGACTGGTGCCATCAGGGGCCTCCCGCTGCCAAGGTGACCAAGGTGGAGGTTGAGTGGGAGGAGCAGGGCAAGTCCTTGGAAGACTTTTTAATCAGGCGAGACCCTTTCTGAAGCAGTGATTCCTCCTTAACTCTTGTAGGGGGCTCTTCTGCCTTACCTTTTCACGCGTGCGTTGAACCTTTCAATGGTGGAGTTTAATGGTACCGGCGAGGGCAAGGTTGAAGAAAGAGGGTTCTGCGTGAAGAGACTCGTGGTTGTGGTTTCCCTTCCCTGGAGACCGGGGGAGGAGATGGCGAAGTGAGGGAGGGGTTTTCCTTTTGATCACCAAGCTATGGGGGTGGCTAAGCCTCGCCTACATGGGGGCCATATTTTTGATCTCCTCCCTCCCCGGGAGGGAGCTTCCCAACCTTGCGGGCAAGGACCACTACCTTCACCTCTTGGAGTTTGGAGTGTTGGGGGTTCTTCTCGCCCTGTGGGCTTGGGGTCGGTTCAGGGATGATCACCCGGCCTGGCTGGTTGCCCTCGGGGTGGTGGCCTTCGTCTCCTTTTACGGGGCCACCGACGAGCTGCACCAGCTCTTTGTACCTGGCCGTTGCTGTGATTTGTTAGACTGGGTGGCCGACACCGTGGGTGGTGTGGTATCGGTGTTGATAATCTTACCGTTGTTGAGAAGGAGAGAAGGGTGAGCGATAGCGATTTTGAGAAGCTGAAAGAGGGAGTTGACACCAGCAGGGAACCCGGCCAACGGGTGATGATTCTTCACGGTTTCAAGCCGGAAGAGGTTGAGAGGCTTATCCAGTTGATGAGGGCGGGGGCCTTTCCCCAGTGCATCCTCGGCGTGACCACTCCCGTCTCTCTCAAGTGGACCTTGAAGGAGCTGATCAACAAGCTTGAAGAGGAGCACTACTTCATCATGCAGAGGAGGGCTGCGGAGGAGAAGAGGAAGGCCCAGGAGGAGGGTGACTACCATGAGAATTGACACCTCCCTTCTGGAGAGACTCGTGGAGACTCCCAGCCCGTCTGGGTTCGAGGGAAGGGTACAGTCTTTGGTTAGGGAAGAGCTCTCAAAGGTGTGCCAAGAGGTGAAGACCGACCTCCACGGTAACGTGGTGGGGGTGATCAATCCCGGGGCTCCCTTGCGGATCATGCTTGCAGGGCACTGTGACGAGATTGGATTGATGGTGAGATACATCGACGAGAACGGCTACCTCTTCTTCGGGGCTATCGGTGGGGTTGACCCTGGGGTACTTCCTGGTTCCCACGTGGTGGTGCACACCAGGGATGGTGGGATACCTGGGGTGATTGGAAGAAAGCCCATTCATCTCATGGAGGAGAAGGATAGGGGAAAGCAGCTTAAGCTCCACGAACTCTGGGTTGACATTGGTGCCAAAGACAGGGAAGAGGCAGAAAAGGTGGTCTCTCCGGGAGACCCCATAACCGTGGTTGCCAGTTACCGGCCCTTGATGGGTTCCTTGGTGGCGGGCAGGGGGTTTGACGACAGGATAGGGGTCTTCGTGGTTCTTGAGACCATGAAGGGACTGGGAGAGAGGGGATGCAAGGTGGCGGTCTACGGCGTCTCCACCGTGCAGGAGGAGCTGGGTCTCAGGGGTGCCCGCACCAGTGCCTTTGGAATAGATCCCCACGGGGGAATCGCCATAGACGTGGGGTTTGCCACCGATTGTCCCGACGTTGAGAAGAAGAGGGTGGGTGATGTCTCACTGGGCAAGGGACCCATTCTCCACAGGGGACCAAACATCAATCCCGTGCTGGGAGGGCACTTGGAGAGGGTTGCGAAGGAGAACGGTATCCCCTTTCAGCTTACGGGTGAGCCCAGGGCCACGGGTACAGATGCCAACGCCATACAGGTGAACAGGGCGGGGGTGGCCGCAGCCCTGCTCTCGATACCCAATCGCTACATGCACACCCCTGCAGAGGTGATCTCCCTGGAAGACGTGGAGAACGCGGTGAGCCTTTTGGTGGAGGCCCTGGCCACCCTTCCGGAGGACGCAGACTTCACGCCCTTCTGAGGGGGTGGCTCTCGGGGTGTTATGCCCCCTTCCTGAGGCGGAACCTCCCGTTTCTCATCCTGAGTGGCCCCGCGGGCTGCTCTACGCTAAACCAGTCCCGTCTGGATGGTGCCGTCTGGGGTGATGATCAGCTCGGATACGGGGAGGTTGGAGAAGTCCTCCGTGGTGTAGCGGTGGCTGACGAGGTGGATGGTCTGGTTTGACGAGGAGGGCCAGGTGCCGGGGGGATTGGCGTGGGAGGGGTCGTAGGGGCCGTCAATGAGCGCGTCTATGAGGGAGACGAGCCTCTTCCCCCCGGGCAAGGCCAGGATCTCGCCAAGGGTTCGTCCCGAGAAAAGGAGGACCGACAGCCCCGTCTTTTCCCTGATTCGCTCCAGAAGGG
>CAZMTB010000057.1:0-8300 GCA_964569095.1 uncultured Aquificales bacterium | reverse complement strand
CTGCTGCACCGTAAAGAGAGCGCGTGATTCTCAAAAGGCGGGGAGCAATCCCCGCCTTTTTCTTTGTGCGGGGTTTGCTTTGCCCGAAGGCGCTGAATCTCTGTGCCTCTTGCTCCTTTCGGGCCCCTTTCGCGCCCAAAGGGCATTGCCCATTTCTGCCCCGGGCGATTGACTAATTCTGCCCACCTGCTATAGGTCAAACCCACTGCGTCGGGGCGTAGCGCAGGCTGGTAGCGCATCTGCTTTGGGAGCAGAGGGTCGGAGGTTCGAGTCCTCTCGCCCCGACCATGCCTCTGGGGAGGCCATTCTAAGAGGAGAAGAGGAGGCCGTGTCTTCATGAGTGTTCTTCAAGGCATGAGAAGCAACTTGAAGTTCTTGAGCATAGCGCTCTGGATAGTGGTGGCAGCCTTTATTGGCACCATCTTTCTGGTGTGGGGCAGGGGGACCTACAAGGGGAACCGCGACGTTATAGCCACCGTGGGCAAGGAGCCCGTCACCTACCAGGAGTTCAGGGTTACCTACGGCAAGATGATGCAGTTCTACCGCCAGCTCTACGGCAAGAGGTTCAACGACGAGCTGATCAAGAGGTTGAAGCTTAAAGAGAAGGTGCTCGACGGTCTCATCAACGAGAAGATAGCCCTGGAGGTGGCGAGGGAGAGCGGGATCTCTGCCACCGACGCGGATGCGGCGAGGGTGATAGCCAGCATTCCCGCCTTCCAGGTGAACGGAAGGTTCGACCCCAACAGGTACAGGCAGGCCTTGGCCTACATCCACTCCACCCCCGAGGAGTTCGACATAGAGACCAAGAACAACCTAACCAAGAACCGGGTCTATTCCCTGGTGAAAGACTCCGTTGACGTCACCCCTGCAGAGGTGCGCAACCTCTACCTCTGGGAGAACGAGCAGGTGAAGATAAGGTACCTCACTGTGGAACCCGGGCCCTTTCTTGAGCGTTTCAGGCCAAAGGGCAACGAGCTCCAGGAGTACTACCGCAAGCACAAGGAGAGCTATCGCTTGCCGGAGAGGGTGAGGTTCTCTTACGCCGCCCTCTCCCTGGATGCCTACGACGACAAGGTGAAGGTCACGGAGGAGGAGAAGCAGAGGTACTACAAGGACAACTCGTACGAGTTCCCGTCTCCTGCGGGGGTCTGGCTGAAGACCATAACCGTGAGAGACAACGCCACCATCCAGAAGATATACAAGGAGCTTCTGAAGGATCCTTCGAGATTTGGAGAGTTGGCGAAGAGGTACTCCAAGGATCCCTTTGCAAAGGAGGGGGGAGAGACGGGTTTCGTTGTGTGGAACCGCCTGGATCCCACCATAAAGAGGGCCATCAGGGGGTTGAAACCCGGAGAACTCTCAAAGCCCTTTGCCTCGGGACCCAAGATGTTCAGGGTGGTTGAGCTGGTGAAGCGACAGGAGGAGGGAATAAAGCCCTACAACGAGGTGGCTGACCAGATCGAGAAGAAGCTGAAAGAGGAGAGGGGACGCAGGCTTGCCCTGAAGGCTGCGGGAAGAATAAGGGCCGCCCTGAGGAAGGGCGCTTCCCTAAAGGAGGCCGCTGCCAAGGAGGGGGTGGTGGTGCTGGACACCCCGCTGGTCTCCCGCAAGGACAGCCTTCCCGAGATTCCCAGCTCTTCCCTGGTGATATCAAAGGCCTTTGAGCTGAAAGAGGGAGAGCACTCCGACATCATCCGCACGCCAGAGGGGTTCTACCTGGTGCAGCTCATGGAGAAGAGACCTTCCACCATACCGCCCCTGGACCAGATAAGGGCCAAGGTGTTGGTGGACTACGAGGAGGAGAAGGCCTGGGAGTGGCTGCAGAAGGAGGCCCCCAAGTGGGCCCGCGAGGCCGAGTCCAAGGGGCTGGGGGCCTTGGCCAAGGAGCTGGGTTTGCCGAAGAAGGCCATAGTCTCCTCCGACTACTTCACCCGGCTCGGGTTCTTCCCCGGTCTCTCGGAGAGGGTTTTCCAGTTGAAGAAGGGGCAGGCCGGCTGGGCCACCATGGGGCACAAGCTTTACCTCTTCGTGGTGGTTGACCGTAAGGGAATAGACGAGAAGGACTTCGAGGCGAAGAGGGAAGAGCTTAGAAACCGGATTCTTTCTAAGAAGAGGGAGATGGTGTTCCAGGAGTGGCTGGAGGCCATGAAGAAGAGGATAGAGATAACCAAGAACGAGAAGCTTTGGAACTCCCTGTAAGGAGGGCTCATGCAGCTTCCCGAAGGTTACACCCTGAAGCGTTTCATCATGCGGGAGGATCGCATGGAGAGGGTGATCTCCCGCATGGCCTACGAGGTTGCAGAGAGAAACAAGGGGGTGGCAGA
This sequence comes from uncultured Aquificales bacterium, assembly GCA_964569095.1. Lineage (GTDB taxonomy): Bacteria > Thermosulfidibacterota > Thermosulfidibacteria > Thermosulfidibacterales > JALWSI01 > JALWSI01. The sequence goes on along the minus strand of CAZMTB010000057.1, from coordinate 5,976 downwards.
CCTGTGCGTGATCGGGATAAAGCGCAGGGGAGACGTGCTGGCCAAGAGGCTGGTTGAGCGGTTCAAGGAGATAGAGGGCGAAGACGTTCCCCTGGGTAGCCTCGACATCACCCTCTACCGCGACGACCTGAGCCTGTTGGAGGAGCAACCCGTGGTGCAGCGAACCGAGATAAGCTGCCCCGTTAGCAACCACAAGATACTCCTGGTTGACGACGTCATCTTCACGGGACGCACCGTCAGGGCGGCCCTTGACGCCATAACCGACTTTGGGCGTCCCAGGCTGATTCAGCTGGCGGTGTTGATCGACAGGGGACACCGGGAGCTTCCCATTCATCCCGACTACGTGGGCAAGAGGGTGCCAACCAGCATCCAGGAGGACGTGTTGGTCCTCTTGCGCGAGGTGGACGGGGAGGACGCCGTTATTCTGGCGGGCAGAGAGGGGTAGCATGGGTTTTAACCGGAAAGACCTCGTTGGCCTGGAGGGGTTGTCTGCCGACGAGATAACCCACATCCTGGAGTCGGCGGACTCCATGAAGGAGGTGTTGGAGAGGGACATAAAGAAGGTGCCCACCCTGAGGGGAAAGGTGGTGGCCAACCTCTTCTTCGAGCCCAGCACCCGTACCAGGACCAGCTTTGAGCTCGCAGGCAAGTACCTTTCCGCCGACGTGATAAACTTCACCTCCTCGTCTTCAAGCACCACCAAGGGGGAAACCTTGAAGGACACCGCCTTGAACATTGAGGCCATGGGCGTTGACGGGGTGGTTGTTAGACACAGGGCCTCGGGGGCGGCACGCTACCTGGCGGAGAACCTGAAAGCCTCGGTGATAAACGCTGGTGACGGTGCCCACGAGCATCCCACCCAGGGGCTGCTGGACCTCTTCACCCTGAGGGAGGCCCTCGGCACGAAGGACCTCAAGGGGGTCCACATCGCCATTGCGGGAGACATCACCCACAGCAGGGTGGCGAGGTCTGACATCTGGGGACTCCTCGCCCTGGGAGCGGAGGTTACGGTTGCGGGTCCCCCAACCATGATACCCCCGGGCATCGAGGCCCTCGGGGTGAGGGTGGTTCCCTCCATAGAGGAGGTGGTGGGAGACGCAGACGCGGTGATCATGCTCAGGATCCAGCTTGAGAGGCAGGCGTCTCCTCTCTTCCCGTCTCTCAGGGAGTACTCGAGGCTATTTGGCCTCTCCCCCCAACGCATGGAGGCCTTGTCGGAGCTTCCCGTTCTCATGCACCCCGGTCCAGTCAACTGGGGGGTTGAGCTTTCACCTGCAATGCAGGGGTATCCCAAGAACTGCATCCTCCAGCAGGTGACCAGCGGGGTTGCGGTGCGCATGGCGGTGCTCTACCTCTTGCTTGGGAGATGAGCGGGGACAGGGTGGTGAAGACCTCCTCTCCCCGGCAGACCCAGGAGCTGGGCAGGGTTATTGGAGAAGGGTTGAGGGGGGGTGAGTTGATAACGGTGACGGGTTCCCTTGGGGCTGGAAAGACCACCCTGATCAGGGGAGTGGCAGAGGGCCTTGGTATTCTCAGCGGGGTCTGCAGTCCCACCTACACCCTGGTGAACGAGTACAGGGAGGGCAGGCTCACCCTGTACCACGTGGATCTCTACCGACTTGGAGGGGTGGGAGAGGTGGAGGACCTGGGACTGGAGGAGTGCCTGGAGGACGGGGTGGTTGCAGTGGAGTGGCCAGAGGTGGGCACTCCCTTCTGGCACGGGTACCTGCCTCGCCTGGAGGTGAGAATAGAGGTGTTGGGGGAGAATACCAGGGAGATAACCGTGAGGGAGAGAAGGTGAGGCGGTTGTGGAGTAAGGTTGCCATGGTGCTCGAGATGATCAAGTTCGAGCACACGGTGTTTGCCCTGCCCTTTGCCTTTATGGGTTGCTTCTTGGCGGCGGGGGGATTTCCTCCTGCAAATAAGCTGTTCTGGATAGTGGTGGCCATGGTTGGTGCCCGAACTGGGGCCATGTGTTTCAACAGGCTCGTCGACGCCGAGATAGACGCGGCGAATCCCCGCACAAGCACCAGGCACATACCCACGGGCAAGGTGGGGAAGGGGGAGACGTGGCTCTTCGTGGTGGTCTCCTACTCCGTCTTCCTCTTTGCCGCGAAGATGCTGAATCCCCTCTGCTTCAAGCTGGCACCCTTTGCGGTTCTGCTCGTCTCCTTCTACTCTTTCACCAAACGGTTCACCTGGGCCTCTCACCTGGTGCTTGGGCTGTCGTTATCCCTTGCTCCCATCGGGGCGTGGATAGCGGTTAGGGGATCCTTGGACCTTCCCCCGGTGCTGGTGGGGTTGGGGGTGGCCTTCTGGGTGGGGGGGTTTGACGTTCTCTACTCTCTGCAGGATCTGGAGTTCGACGAGAGTTACGGCCTTCACTCCATTCCCCGCCTGCTCGGAATAGAGCGTTCCCTGTGGGTTGCCAGGGGGTTTCACCTGGTCTCCGTGCTCTTCTTTGCCTCGGTGGGGTTGGTGATGGGCCTTGGAACCTTCTACTTGCTGGGGCTCATTGTGATGGGGGGACTTCTCTTCTGGGAGCACAGGCTGGTCTCTCCAGACGACCTCTCTAAGATAGACGTGGCCTTCTTCACGGTGAACGGCTACCTTAGCGTGGCCTTCTTCGTCTTCACTGCCCTGGATCTCATGGTTGGGGGGTAGTGATGGACGTTTGGATAGTGCGATTGGCAGCTGGGCTCTACCTCGCGGCAACGGTGCTCTACCTGCTTCACCTCTACCGCCTTGAACCGAGGTTTGCCAGGGGGGCGTTCGGGGTGCTTTGCGCCGCCTTTCTGCTTCACACCGTCTCCTTCGTGGTTAGGTGGGTGGCAGGGGGGCACTTTCCCGTCACCACCATCGAGGACTCCCTCTCCTTCTTCTCTTGGGCCCTTGCAGGGGGCTACATAGGCGTTCAGTACTTCTATTCCATGCCCGTGCTGGGGGCCTTCGTGTCTCCCCTTAACCTCATGGGGGTGCTCTACGCGGCGGTCTTCAGTGGGCCTCCAGGGGTGATAACCCCTGCCCTGAGGAGCGGTTGGCTCTCGATTCACGCCACCACCTCCTTCGTGGGATACGCGGCCTTTGCCCTCTCCTTCGTGGTTAGCGTGCTCTACCTGGTGCAGGAGAGGTACATCAAGAGCAAGAGCCTGGGATGGATGTTCCGGAGGCTTCCCTCGCTTCACACGCTGGATTCTCTCAACTACCGTATGCTGACCGTGGGTTTCCCCTTTCTCACCATCGGAATAATCACCGGTGCCATCTGGGCGGAATACGCTTGGGGATCCTACTGGAGCTGGGATCCCAAGGAGACGTGGTCCCTCATCACCTGGTTCATCTATGCGGCGATTCTGCACGGCAGGATGACCGTTGGGTGGCGGGGTAGAAGGGCTGCCATACTGGCGATTGTGGGCTTTGCGGCGGTGCTCTTCACCTTCTTGGGGGTGAACCTGTTGCTACCCGGCCTCCACACCTACGCCAACATGTGAGGTGGTGGGACATGGAGATCCTCGTGGTAGGCATGAATCACAACACGGCCCCCGTGGAGCTTAGGGAGTCTTTGGCCTTCAGCGAGGACGAGCTTCCCCATGCCTTGGCCTCACTCCTGGAGTACGACGAGGTTAGGGAGGGGTGCATTCTATCCACCTGCAACAGGGTTGAGGTGTACGCCTGGTGCGACCAGGGGGGCGAGGTGGCGGTGAAGGAGTTCTTGTGTAGCAAGAGGGGTGTGAGTCCCCGCCAACTGGAACCCCACCTCTACCTGTACAGGGGAGACGACGCGGTCAGGCACCTCTTCAAGGTGATATGCGGTCTCGACTCCATGGTCCTTGGTGAGCCCCAGATAGGGGGGCAGGTTAAGGACGCCTACGAGATCGCCTTGGGGCAGAGGGCGACGGGACTGGTGCTCAACCAGCTGATGAGAAAGGCCGTCTCAGTGGCCAAGAGGGTGAGGAGCGAAACGGGCATAGGCGAGCACGCCGTGTCGGTTAGCTTTGCGGCGGTGGAGCTTGCAAAGAAGATCTTCGACACCTTGGAGGACCGCGAGGCCGTGCTGATCGGCGCAGGGGAGATGGCAGAGCTTGCCGCCAGACACCTGGTCTCCAACGGGGTGGGGAGACTGGTGGTGGTGAACCGCACCCTCTCCCGGGCGGAGGAGCTGGCCCGGGAGCTGGGAGGGGTTCCCCTCTCCCTCGACAAACTGGGGGAGGAACTGGTTTCGGCGGACATAGTGATCAGCTCTACCGCTTCCTCTGAGGTGGTGATAAGGCGAGGGGAGGTGGAGGGGGCGATGAAACGCCGCCGCTACAGGCCGATCTTCTTCATAGACATAGCGGTTCCCCGTGACATCGATCCCGAGGTGGGCAGGGTGGAGAACGTCTACCTCTACGACATAGACGACCTGAAGGCGGTGGTGGAGGAGAACAGGAAGAGGCGTGCCAAGGAGTCTGAGCGGGCCCTTCAGATAATCGAGCGAGAGGTTGAGCAGTTCAACGCGTGGATGAGGGAGCAGAGCGTTATTCCCGTGATCGTCTCCCTCCGCAGGCGCAGCAAGACGATAGTGGAGCAGGAGCTTGACAAGACCTTTTCAAGGCTGGACCTCACCCCTGAGCAGAGGAGATCCATCGAGAAGATGGCGGATGCCATCGTGAAGAAGATCCTGCATCCCTCGTTCACCACCATGAAGCAGGCTGCTTCCCAGGGCAAGGGGGAGGAGATAGCAAGGGTTGCCCGGCAGCTGTTTGGCATAGAGGAGGAGAGATGAGAGTGAAGATTGGTACCAGGGGCAGCAAGCTGGCCCTTTGGCAGGCGAACTGGGTGAAGGAGGAGCTCGAGCGCCACCACGGTGTGGAGGCAGAGCTTGTGATAATCAAGACCAAGGGAGACAAGATTCTGGATGCCCCCTTGGCCAAGGTGGGTGGAAAGGGGCTCTTCGTGAAGGAGATAGAGGAGGCGCTGCTGGCAGGGGAGGTGGACCTGGCGGTTCACAGCATGAAGGACGTTCCCTCTGAGATTCCCCAGGGACTTGCCATAACCGCCGTGAGTGAAAGGGAGAGCCCCGAGGACGTTCTGGTCACCCGCGAGCCCGTCTCTAACCTCTCACAGCTACCCCCCGATGCGGTGGTGGGCACATCGAGCCTCAGGAGGCAGGCCCAGCTGCTCGTTCAGGTTCCCACCCTGAAGATCAAGACCCTTAGGGGCAACCTGGACACCAGGCTTCGCAAGCTGGTTGAGGGGGAGTACCAGGCGGTGGTTCTGGCGAAGGCCGGGCTGAAGCGCCTGGAGGTGTACCACCTGCACAACTGCTACGACCTGCCCTTCTCCGTTTGCCTGCCGGCGGTGGGACAGGGTGTTCTGGCGATAGAGACCAGGGAGGGCGAGTTTGGGGAGCTTCTGGAGCCCATCCACTCGCCGACCACCCACGCCGAGGTCACGGCAGAGCGCAGCTTTCTGGGGTGCATAGGGGGGAGTTGCCAGGTGCCCGTGGCGGCCTTTGCCAAGGCAGAGGGTTCCCGGTTGACGGTTGAGGGGTTCATCGGCATGCCCGACGGTTCCCGGTGGGTGAGGGAGCGGGTGTCGGGTTCCCTGGAGACCCCGGCGGAGCTGGGAGAGGAGCTTGGCAGGACGCTTCTCGAGAAGGGGGGGCGGGAGATTCTGCAGGGGCTTGGGCTCATGTGAGGAGGCCTCCTTGCTCGTTTCCCCCTATCCAAGGTCGGTGATAATCGAGCCCACCAACAGGTGTAACATGAGGTGCAGATCCTGCCACTTCTGGGGCGAGGGGGTGAAGCAGCGACGGGCGGTGGGCAGTGCCGATCCTGGGTTGCTCAGGGAGATGGTGTGCGAGGTGGTGTCCTGGAATTCGCCGGTTGACCTGATGCTCACGGGGGCAGGCGAACCGCTTCTCTACCCGGACCTCGAAGAGATGGTCTCCATCGCTGCCGGGGGTTCCAAGGTGAGCGTTGGCATACTAACCAACGG
>CAZMTB010000056.1:0-7105 GCA_964569095.1 uncultured Aquificales bacterium | reverse complement strand
GGTTATGGAGCTTTGCAGGGAGGCTTACGAGGAGTTGTTGGGGTTGGGTATTGAGAGGGAGGATGCCAGATACCTCTTGCCCAACGCCTGTTTCACCAGCATCGTGGTCACCATGAACGCCAGGGAGTTGCTCCACTTTTTCACCCTGAGGTGCTGCCGGCGGGCCCAGTGGGAGATAAGAGAGGTCGCAAAGGAGATGCTCAGGCTCTGCAGGAGGGTGGCACCCCTTCTCTTCGAGGATGCGGGTCCCAGCTGCCTGAGGGGATCGTGTCCCGAGGGTGAGATGAGTTGTGGAGATGCTGAAGAGGTTCGGAGGGAGTTTCTTGCCCTATGATTCTTCAGAAGCTGGAAGAGGCTGAGAGAAGGTTCGTTGAGCTGGAGGAGGAACTGGCAGGGGCGTCTGGCGACTTCAAGCGTTACCAGGTGCTGGCCAAAGAGCACTCCGAACTTGCCCCCCTCATCAAGGCCTACCGCCGTTTCAAAAGGGTAGAAGCCGAGATAGCGGACGCCTCGGCCATGCTCGAGGAGAGCGATCCCGAGCTGAGGGAGCTGGCAAAGGAGGAGCTTCCTCGATTGAGGGAGGAGAGGGAGAACCTCCTGAAAGAGCTTAAACTCATGCTGATACCCAAAGATCCAAGGGATTCCAAGTCTGTCTTTCTTGAGATCAGGGCCGGGGCTGGGGGAGAAGAGGCTGCCCTCTTTGCCCAGGAGCTCTTTCGCATGTACCAGAGATACGGTGAGTCGAAGGGTTGGAAGATAGAGATACTGGACGAGCACCTGACGGATCTTGGCGGGGTGAAGGAGGTGGTGGCCTCCATTCAGGGAAAGAACGTCTATTCCCTCCTCAAGTACGAGAGTGGGGTGCACAGGGTTCAGAGGGTGCCGGAGACCGAATCTGGGGGGCGGATACACACCTCTACGGCCACCGTGGCGGTCCTCCCGGAGACGGAGGAGGTGGAGGTGGAGATAAGGCCGGAGGATTTGAGAATAGACCTCTACCGTTCCAGTGGACCTGGGGGACAGCACGTAAATGTTACAGATTCTGCCGTTCGCATAACCCACCTGCCCACGGGCATAGTGGTTCAATGTCAGGACGAGCGTTCCCAGCACAAGAACAGGGAGAAGGCCATGAGGATGCTCCGGGCCAAGTTGAAGGACAAGATGGAGCAAGAGGCCCGGGCCAAGGTGTCGGAAGACAGGAGAAAACAGGTGGGTACCGGGGACAGGAGCGAGAGAGTACGCACCTACAACTTTCCCCAGAACAGGGTTACGGATCACAGGATAGGATTGACACTCTACAAGCTGGACGCCATAATGGCCGGCGAACTTGACGAGTTGATAGAGGCTCTGGCTGCTTACGATCAGGCCATGAAGCTCGAGTCATTCGGAGATAAGAGGGAGGACGACGCTACATGATAAAGGCAGACTTGATAGAGGCGGTGATGAATGCCACGGGGTATTCCAGGGCGGATGCTGAAGAAGCGGTCAATCTCACCTTGAAGATAGTGATAGATGCGCTTAAAAACGGGGAAGAGGTGGTTATTCGCCGTTTCGGAAGTTTTGCGGCTTATCCCTCAAAGAGGACCAAGGGTCGTAACCTCTCCACAGGTAAGGAGGTTCCCATCCCTCCGCGGAACGTCGTGCGCTTCAGGCCGAGCAGGCACATGCGCATAGTTAAGGAGGATTGATAGAGCAGAGACGCGAGAAGGGTGTTGTAGCCCTTGTTGTCGTTGCCTTTCTTCTATTGACCGTAGCGAGGATCGCGCTCTCTCTGCAGCGGAGAGGGGCGATCCTCGGTTTGTATCCTCCAGGCGGGGTTATCACCGGTTACGGTGTGCTGGTGGATGACCCCGTGCAGGTTTACGGCTTGACCCGGCTCTTGGTGAAGCTTGAAGCGGCCCCCTCTCCTGTGGTCTCCCTGGCCTCTCCCTTTGACTTGGACTTTCCCCTCAGGTTTGGGGACAGGGTGTGGATAGAGGCGAGGGTGATCCCTCTCAACCCCTGTACCACTGATCTTGACTGGGATGACCTGCTTCGGTTCAGGCACCTGAAGGGATGGTGTGAAAGGGTCAAATTTGCGGGCGTTGGTACTGGGAATCCCCTGTCTCTTTACCTGCACCGCCTCAGATCCTCACTCTACTTGAAGATACGGGAGGCGTTTGGAGAAGAGGTTGGTTCCCTCCTTGCCGCTTTGGTGATGGGCATGAGGGAGCAGCTCTCCCGACAACTGCGATCACACTTCAGGGCATCGGGACTTGCCCACCTTCTCGCGGTATCGGGGTTTCACGTGGGAGTGGTTGCCTTGGTTATCTTCTCTATGCTTGGTCTGGTTCTCAGGGTGTTGGCCTGTTTACGGCCAACCATGGTGGTATCGCCCGTACTCGTTCCTTGGAACCTTGCTTCCATTCTCACGATACCTCTTATCTTCCTGTACGTTATGCTGACAGGTGGCAGGGCATCTGCCCTCAGGGCTGCCTTGATGCTTTCTCTCTATCTGGTGGCCCGGGTGGCGGGAAGGGAGAGGCCCCTCTTCGCTGCAGTGGCAGCCTCTCTCCTGGTGCTCCTTCTGGTGAACCCCCTCTTTCTCTTCCAGAAGGGCTTTCAGCTGACTTACCTGGCCATGGCGGGGATAATGGTGATCCTGGAGGTATGCAGAAGGGTAGGGGATAGATTGAGACTATCCAGGGTGCTGGAGGGGGTGGCGGTATGGTTGGCCATCTCCCTTCTTCTTCCCCTCTTTCTGTGGCCTTGGCTGGGATTACTCTTTCACAGGATCTCGGTTACGGCACCCGTGTCGAACCTTCTCTTAACCCCTTTGGCCTCACTCTTGATCGCAGGAGGGTTTCTCTGGGTGCCTCTCTCCTTTTTCATGCCTACGGCGTGGAGCAAGGTGGTTGGGGCCCCTCTGGTGGCACTCTCCAGGGCGTTCCTCAAGGGAATCTCGGTGGTGGGTTCAGAAAGGTTCTTTCACTGGATCACTCTGGGTGACTCCCTCTTGCTTCTGGCCCTTCTCGCCTCTCTAGTGATCCTGCTATTGGTGAGGAACCGCCTGTTGGCACTTCTGCCTTTGGGTTTGGTGGTGCTTCTCTTTGCATTCAAGGGCGTTCTGGCAAAAGACGGGGTAGTAGAGCTAGTACATGGGTCGAGGCCCGTGCTTCTCTGCAGGTGGAAAGGGGGTTTTTACCTCACTCTGCCTCCTCTCTCTAGCTACAAGTTGGAGAGATGCGTCTTGCCCGGTCTCATGGAGAGGGATGCCGACACCCTGGAGAAGGTGGTGATAACCGGATCGTCTCGCAGGTCCCTTGAGGCGTTGGATGTTCTGGAGGTTCTATCCATCCGAGAGGCCGTGGTTCCCATGAGGCTCTACCTGGATAGTGGGGGGAGGAAGGGGTTGAGGCCCCTGTTACGGGAAGAGAGGGTGGGTTGCTTCGGTGTTAGACCCTTGGGCAAGCGGAGAATAGGCGTATTTCCTCAATAGGGTTGAATCTACGTTCAGGATGGCATACCTTTCTAGATAGGTGAGGGGAGAGTGAAAGGAGGCCCAGTAGAGATGATCTTCTTCCACGCCCCTTACGAGATGCCCCCCTATCGTCCTCCCAGCGAAGCAGAGAGCGTGCTGTTCAGGGTGACCCGAGGTTGCCATTGGAACCAGTGTACCTTTTGCGGGATGTACAGGGATGTTCAGTTCTCGGTTAGAGAGGCCGACGAGGTTATAGAGGACGTCAAAAAGGCGGCATCGCTCTTTGGTGGAGGGCCAAGAACCGTCTTTCTCGGAGACTCCGACGTGCTCGTGATGAAGACCAAGGACCTGTGCAGGGTTCTTAGGGCCATATACCGTGAGTTCTCCCAAGTGATTAGGGTTACCGCCTATACCAGGGGAAAGACCCTGTACCGCAAACCCAAGGAGGAGTTGAAGGAGTTACGCAGCGCAGGTTTGACGAGGTTTCATGTGGGTCTCGAATCCGGAGACCCTGCGATCTTGAAGAGGATAAAGAAGGGATTGACTCCAGAGGAGATGGTTATTGGCGGCAGGAAGGCGATAGAGTGCGATTTTCAGCTCTCACTCTACCTGATCATGGGAATAGGGGGCGAAGAGAGGTGGAGGGAGCACGCCTTGGAGAGTGCCTCGGTTCTCAACCAGGTTGCACCCCACTTCGTGCGTCTCAGGACCTACATCATGCAGAGGGGTACTCCTTTGGCCGAAGAGGTGGAGAGGGGAGAGTTCAAGATGGCCTCTTGCCTGACGGTGCTCTACGAAACCAGGCTCTTGCTGGAGAGGTTGGACATTCACACCACCTTCCTCTCGGATCACGTCTCCAACTACCTGCCTGTGAACGGCAGATTGCCCCACGAGAAGGAGCGTTTGCTCTCCCAGATAGACGCGGCAATCTCGGAGCTGGAGGCCAATCCCCATCTTGTGGAGGTGTGCTCGCATAGGGGATATCTTTCACTGTAACATTCCTCCTTTTGATTGTTGTGTGGTTGTGGAGTTTTCCTTGGTAGAGGATTCCTCTAATTCTTTAATGGCCTCCATATTCATTCTTGCTCTTTCAATGTAAGAATCTACCTTTTTGGAGACCGAAGGATCCACCTTTATCGCTTCTTCCCACGAGGTTATGGCCTTAGCCCATCGGCCCGATCCGTAGTATTCCAATCCCTCTTTCACCAATAGGTCGGTAAGGGACTTCTTTGTGAGAGAGTTGAATCTGTTGGGAAGGGGATATCTTTGGAGGGCTACCTTCCAGATTCTCTTTGCCCTTTCAATCTCTCCCCTGTCGTAGGCCCTCTTGCCCCGATAATAGAGCCTTTTTGAACCTTCATAATTCTCTTTGACCCTGGTCAGATCCGCTTGGGAGGTGTTTGTTGTGCCGTTCTGTGTTGCAATGGCCATCTGCTTCTTTTCTGAAGACCTTCTGGCCTTTTTAGCTGGGGGTGTTATTCTTTTTGCCGTGACTGCAAGCTTCTCCTCTATCTGTCTCTTCACCATCAGGGCTGGTTTGTAGGTGGGATACACCTTCAGGGACCTTTTCACTTGAGCAAGGGCCCTTTTGTACTCTCCTCTTCCCAATGAGGCTATGGCACGGCGCAAAAAGAAGTCTGCCACGCAAATCTTTTTTGCAGCCTTCTGCATGTACTTTTGAGCCTTGGAGAACTCGGGAGAGTTAGCGGGGGTTTTTGCAAGTTCTTCCAGACTTTTGTGGTACTCTCTTGAGGCAAGCAAGCGTTGGCCTAGCGTGTAGTGGTTTCCCGTGGTGCTCACGCACCCCACCATGAAAACTGCCAGCAACCCTATGGAGAGTTTACTCTTTTTCAGCCGTTTCCTCCAGATTCTTCACCTCTTCCTCTGTAGCTCGAAGGTGTATCAGGTGCTTTATGAGCAGGCACTGATCTTTCTTCTGATTGGAATATTCCATTTCACCTCTTTTTACAAGGGTCCAGAATAGGTCCACGAGCTTGGGATCAAACTGAGTACCTCTGTTTTCCAGTATTATGGATATGCTTTTCTCCAATGGCATTCCCTTTCGGTATGGTCTGTCACTGGTGAGTGCATCAAAGGTGTCTGCGAGACAAAGAATCCTGCTCAGCAGGGAGATCTCCTCTCCTCTTTTTCCGTCAGGGTATCCCTTGCCGTCAAACCTCTCGTGATGTTCCAATACCAGTTTTGCTACCCCCCGTAAGAACCGGGCTGGACTCAGTATGCGGTATCCAATTACAGGGTGTTTTTGGATGATCTTCATCTCTGAGGGTTCCAATCTGCCCGGTTTGTTGAGAACAGCCTCTGGTACACCTATCTTGCCGATATCGTGGAGTTGAGACGCAAGCTGCAACTCTACTATCTCCTTCTCGGATATGTCCAGATTCTGGGCTATCACCGTGGAGTAGAAGACCACCCTGTCGCAATGGCCCTTGGTGTATCGGTCTTTGGCCTCCACCGCCATGGCTAAGGATTGGACTGCCTGTAGATATCCTTCTTCTATCTCTGAATAGGCGCTATTTAGGTTTATAACCATTTGATTGAAGGTTATGGCCAGTTGTCCTACCTCGTCCTTGCTCTTCACGTCTGCCTGTACATTTAGGTTTCCGTCTCCCACTTCGTGGGCTGCGGAGGAGAGCTTCTCCAGAGGCTTGAGAAATAGGGAGATTAACCAAGCCAATATACCGCATCCCATCAACACGAAGAGAACGATAAAAAAGGTTAGGTTCAACTTGAACCTGTTCAGTTGGGTTTTCATGTCTTTGGTGGAGAGTGCCAGATAGACGGTGCCTATCCTCTTTCTCTGGTGGGTTATGGGGGCAACGAACTGGATAATGTCCGAACCTTCTTGTGGTGAGCCTACCCCCAGTTTTGCGGATTTCCCTATCATCCTGATATCCGAGTGCATCTGCACGATTCCTCGGTGGTCGACGATTGCGCAGTATTCCACATCTGCTGTCTTCTTCAAGGTGTTCACTAGGACACTTAACTCGAGCTTGTTGTTGGTGAGCAAGGCATGGGCGGCATTTCTCGCCATGTTCCTAGTAAGAAGGTCGCCTTTCTCTTTCATGGCTTTAAGAAGAACCCTCTTTTGGTAGTTCAGCACCACATTCAGGGTAATTGCACCGAACAGGAGGAGAAGCAGCGAGAAGAGGATGGTCATCTTCACCTTCAGAGAGAAGGAGGATAACCCCTCTTCCACTCTTAGTAGCAGGTTTTTCCTTCTTTCCCCTCTATCTTCCAAATAAGATTGCCGCCTTTCGCCACTCCCGTTTCCTCTCTCCTATGGCATGGAGAGGGCAGGGTCAAATGCAGCGTAAGCAATTTCAACTCTTTTTTGGTCGTGAACCCCCGTTGCCGCTGTAGGTCTTTATGAACATCTCGAAGGACCTGTCGAAGGTCCTTTCTGCAGAGTCGGGAAAGCAACAGGCGGGCAGCTCGTGCCTAGCCAGGTGGTACTGAAGGCACTCGCAGCACTTGCCCTTCTTGTCGCATGGCTCGTAGGTGCAGTTGCATATTTTCAAGTTATCTTTGATCCTGTCACAGCCCATTTGGTCTCCTCCTTTCTCGTAGCGGGGTCAAGGGGTAGGAGCCCGCACCTGCGTCTCGCAGGTGCGGGTAAAGGAGGTG
>CAZMTB010000055.1:0-2883 GCA_964569095.1 uncultured Aquificales bacterium | reverse complement strand
CCCTCTTCAACTCTCGGTATATCCCTATGCCGTGGTCAACGTGGACCACCGCGTCTCCCGGCTCTATCTCCCTTAGCGAGGTGAGTATGTCCCTCTTCTCCCTGAGGTACCTCTTCTTGGTACGCCTGCGAACCCTTCTCTCTCCCCAGATCTCTCCGCCGGCGACGAAGGCCCAAGGACCATCGAGGAGCAGAAACCCTCTGCCCAGGCGTCCCGGCAGGAGGGTGAAACCGGCCTTCCCCTTGGGAAGGAAGCGCTCTTCAATGCCCGCGGCAATGCCCCTGTCCATCAGGTGCTCCCTCACCCTTTCGCAGGCCTTCAATCCCCCTTCCACGAAGCAGTAGCAATGGTAACCATCCTCCATCAGCGACTTCAGCTCACCAGTAACCACCTCCACCCTCTTCTCCCCAGAGGGTCCCGTACCTGCAGCCGGCCAGGGAGCAGGGGCAAAGGGCAAAGAGTGCCCTCCCCCAACCCCATTAACCTCCACCAAGGCGAAGGCAGAGGCCAGCTCTTTCGCGTTAAACTCTGGGAGTTGCGGGTTCTCAAAGGCCTCCGCTTCAGAGGCCACGATCTCAGGCTCTATCAGGAAGAGAAGGGTATCCCCTGGGAGAAGCGAGGAGAGGGGCGTGGTGAGCCCTTCCACCGGCTCCTTGGCGGGGAGTATCTGCAGCCTCTCCACCCTCTCAACCGAGCACTGGGTAGCGGGGTGAAATCTCCTTATGGACTCCACCTCCTCGTCCCACAGCTCCACCCGAAAGGGAAGCTCCTCACCAGGGGGGAAGACGTCTATCACCCCTCCCCTCACGCTGAATCCCCCGGGATCCTCCACCAAGGGAACCCTGCGGTAACCCGCCCTCGCCAGCCTTTGAATCAGGTCATCCCTTTCAACCTCCATCCCCTTAACGAGAACCAAGAGGGACTCGAGAAAAGAGTCGGGTTCCCAAAGGGGCTGCAACCATCCCTTTGGGGTGGACACCAGCACGAAGTCGTCGCCGTTCAGGAGGGAATAGAGAACCTCCAACCGCATCCTCACGGTCTCAGACGAAGGTGGAACCCCGCAGTCCAGCTCCACGTCCCACCCTGGCAATAACCTCGCAGGATGGAAGGTCGAAAGATCCCTCACCAGGCCGTGGGCCAACGCCTCGGGAACCACCGCCACCACGGGCCTCTTCGTCTCCATCCGGGCCCGCCACAGGAGGAAGGCCAGGGACGACTCAGAGGCCCCGGGCACCACGAGGCTGGTGGGCAGCTTCAGGGTCTCAAAGAAGGAGATTCCAAACCTCCTCAACCTGTCTCCTCGTCTCCTCTAAGGAACCGCTGTTGTCGATCACGAAGTCGGCGTAAAAGAGCTTCTCGTCGAGGGGCATCTGGTTCCTCATGCGCATGGTGGCCTCCTGGGGGGTCAAGCCGTCACGGCGGACCAGCCTGAGCATCTGCAGATGCTGGGGAACGTGAACCAACACCACCGCGTAGAGACCCTCCGTAAGCCTGCCCTCGATGAGAAGGGGTATGTCCAAGAAGACCACCGCCTCCGGATTCATCTTCTCTATCTCCCTGAGAATCCTGCCCCTCTCTTCCCACACCCGGGGATGAACTATGGCCTCAAGCCTCCTCTTGGCCTGGGGATCCTGGAAGACCAGCCTGCCCAAGGCACGGCGGTTCAACTCACCACTGGGTAGCAGGTACTGGGAACCGAACGCTTTCACGACCTCCCTGTACCCCTCAGAACCGGGAGCCACGGCCTTGCGGGCAAGCTCGTCGGCGTCTATCAGGTGGGCACCAAGTCCCTTGAACATGGCGCCAACGGTGCTCTTACCGCTGGCAATACCACCGGTCAAACCCACCACCTTCAACTACGCGCACCTCCCTCCTCTGCCCTCCAGCAGGCCACCTGGCGCACCCATCCGTTCTTCTCAAGGTCGACGAGAGGAGGGGCCTCCCGCCTGCACCTATCCTCAACCAAGGGGCAACGGTAGGCAAAGGCACAACCCTCCACCTCTGCCGTGCGAGAGGGAGGCTCGCCCAGGTGAGCCGCCCTGGCAAGGTGGGTGCGCCTGGGATCGGCAAGGGGTATGGAGTCTATCAGAAGCCTGGAGTAGGGATGGAGGGGGTTGTTCAAGACCGCCTTGGTTGGGCCGCTCTCCACCACCCGTCCCAGGTACATTACCACCACCCTCTGGGAGATCTGCCCCACGAGGTTGAGGTTGTGCGAGATGAAGAGGCAAGCCATTCCCCTCTCCTCCCTCAACTCCAAAAGCAGATTCACGAGCTGGGCCTGGGCAAAGACGTCCAAGGAAGAGGTAGGCTCGTCTGCCACAAGAACCGTGGGGGATAGGGAAAGGGCCCTCGCAAGGCCAATTCTCTGTCTCTGCCCCCCGCTGAACTCGTGGGGGTACTTCTTGAGGTCGCCTCTCTCCAGGCCCACCATCTCGAGCAGCTCCCCAGCCCGCTCCAAGGCCTGTGACCTCGAAGAGGCGATACCGTGCACCAAGAGGGGCTCGGTGAGTATCGAGGAGAGCCTCATGCGAGGGTTCAGCGAGGTGTAGGGATTCTGGAAAACCAGCTGTATGCGGCGGGCCAACCTGCGCCTCTCCTCGCCCTTCAACTCACCCAGCCTCTCCCCGCACACCTCTACGGTGCCCGAGTCTGGGGTGAGAAGTCCCACCGACATCTTGGCCACGGTGCTCTTGCCGCATCCCGACTCTCCAACTATACCCAGAAGCTCGCCCTCGTAGAGAGTGCACGAGAAGTTCTCCACGGCCCTCACCGTCACCCTTCTGCCCCTCAGGCCCTCCGAGACCGCGAAGCTCTTGGATACGCCCTCTATCCTGAGAACCGCCTCCACGGCTCACCCTCTCCAGAGCCTTCGCACACCGGTAA
>CAZMTB010000054.1:0-15706 GCA_964569095.1 uncultured Aquificales bacterium | reverse complement strand
CCTCTACCCTGAAGCCCAGCTCTTGGGCTGCCGAGGCCACCAAGTGTACGGCCCTCTGCTGGGTTTCGGGGTCTCTCACTATTCCCCCCTTGCCCACCTCTCTTCTTCCCACCTCGAACTGGGGTTTCACGAGAAGCACCGCCCCTCCACCGGGTTCCAGCACGTCCCAGATCACCGGCAGCACCTTGGTGAGCGAGATGAAGGAGAGGTCTGCGGTGACGAAGGTGACCTCTTCGGGAAAGCTCTCCTTCTTCAGGTGGCGCACGTTGGTCTTCTCCATCACCACGACCCGCCTGTCGCTTCTCAGTGCAGGGTGTAGCTGGCCGTATCCCACGTCCACCGCGTAAACCAGGCTTGCCCCCCTAAGTAGCAGGCAGTGGGTGAATCCACCGGTAGAGGCCCCGAAGTCTGCTGCCACCTTTCCCTTCACCTCTATTCCAAAGTGGTCCAGGGCCGCCTCCAGCTTGACCCCTCCCCACCCCACGTAGGGGAGCCGCTCTTCCACCTCCAGAACGGTGTCGTGGGGCAGGAACTCCCCCGCCTTCTCCACGGGTCTGCCCTTGGCCTTCACCACGCCGGCCATGATCATGGCCTTGGCCTTCTCTCGGCTGGGGGCCAATCCCTGCTTCACCAGCAGCAGGTCGGCCCGTATCTTCTGGGGATTAGCTCTCAAATATCCCGGTGAGTCCCTCGGGAATCTCCGCGGCGCTCCGTGCCGCCTCGATGTTCTCCCTCAATATGGCCTCGTAGACCTCTTTGCGGTGAACCGACAGCTCTCGAGGTGCCTCTATGCCCAGCTTAACTGACTTGCCGCTTATCTCCACCACCTTCACCTCGATGTCGTCACCGATGATTATGCTCTCGTCGACCTTTCGGGTGAGCACCAGCATGGCAGCCTATCCCTTGAAGACCCTGTGTTTCGTGGAGTACTCGCTGTCCACCAGTACCAGTTGCTTGCCCAGTTTCTCTTTGGTGTTGATCACCACCGGTGCCTTCAGGTTGGCGGTCATCTTCTTGGGCTCTTTGGGGGGAATCACCAGAATGGTCCACACCTCTGCATCGGTGGGCTCGGATATCTTCAGCTTCTGGGCCTCCTCCTTGGTCATGGTGACCCTGTAGGTGGGCTCCACCAGCTGGGCTGGAAGGAGCACGAAGGCCAAGGCGGGATCGTCCACCGACTGCAGCCACTTGAAGGGGGTGGGGCCACTCTTCGTCTTGTGGTCGAGCAGCACAAACCTGTGGGCGTGGGGAAAGCCGATGATGGGATCGACCATGGAGATGATCTCTCTCTCGTCTATCTCCAGCGTGCCGAATCTCTTTGTCTCTATCTCCACTATTCTCTCCGCAGCAGAGCCCCTGATGGTCTCCAGGTTTTAATACAGGGCGGGGGCGGGTGCAAGAAGAGTGGGACCACGACATTCTTTACAAACCCTTCCCTTCCAGGTTAGTAAGGGGCTGCCATGGACAGAATACTGATGATCGTAATAGACGGCCTTGGAGACCAGGCCCAGGAGGACCTTGGGAGGCGAACCCCCCTGCAGGTGGCCTACACCCCCAACCTGAATCACCTTGCCCTTTTGGGGGGATGCGGCCTCTACCACGGCCTGGGTTCGGGGGTGATTCTACCCAGCGATCTCGCCCACTTTCTCCTGCTGGGATACCCGGTTAACCAGTTTCCAGGCAGGGGCTACCTTGAGGCCTTGGGGGCAGGGCTTGACACCCCTCCAAACACCGCCTTCTTCGTGGCCCAGGGCTGCTGGATAGACGAGAGGGGCGTGCTTTTGGATAGCCACCCGGGGGTGGAGCCGGAGGAGTGGGAGGAGATACTCCAAGCCATCCCTCGCAGCATGCACCACCAGGGGCAGAGGCTGACCCTGCACTCCATCGCCCCGGGCGAGGCACTGGTAGAGGTGGAGGGGGGATCCCACGAGGTGAGTGACACCCATCCCCTGGTGCCCGGATCCCCCTCCCTCAAGGCGGAACCCTTCGATAAGGGCAACCGGAAGGCAGTGGCCACGGCAGAGCTCTTGAACCGCTACCTGGTGGAGGTGCACCGGGTGCTGCAGGCCCTTCCCTCCAACAGGATGAGCAGGAGGGAGAACGTTCCTGTGGTGAACGCCGTACTCACCTGGGGAGGGGGCATGTTCCGGTCACTGGAGAGCCTGGAAGAGCGCTGGGGCCTGAAGAGTGCCTCCCTGGCGGCGGGGAGGGCCTACAAGGGGCTTTCCCTGGCCCTGGGCATGGCCCACGAAGAGCTGCCCGAGCTTGATGATCCCGGAGACGACCTGCTGAAGAGGCTGCAGAGGGCAGAGCGCCTTCTGGAGGAGTACGACCTCATCTACCTTCACGTGCTGGCGGTGCACCGTGCCGCTCACACCCGTAATCCTTGGAACAAGGTGGAGGCCATCGAGTCTTTAGACAGGGCCCTTCCTTACCTTGCGGAGCGCTTCGTGACCCAAGATGGCCTTCTCACGGTGATCACTGGCGACCACTCGATTCCCTCCTCGGGTTTCATGCTCCACAGTGGCGAGCCGGTGCCCCTGCTGATCATCGGCAACAAGGTGAGAAGGGGCGAGACCCGTACCTTCGACGAGGTGACGGTGGCCCAGGGTTCCCTCGGTTTCCTCAGGGGGGCGGAGCTGATGCACACCATCCTTAGCTACACGGGACGCGGCAACATGTTTGGAAGGTACCAGGGTCCCCAGCACAGGCCCTACTTCTCTCCCCACTTGGCCACCCCTATGCCCTGGGAGTTTTAGGCCTTTCCTTGCCTACTTTTTAGAGGATGGGCCTCTTTCCGTTCATTGCGTCTTCCACTGCCCTTGCAAGTTCCTGCAGGGTGAAGGGCTTGGGCAGTGCTCCCACGAAGCCGTAGTTCTTGAAGTTTGTCACTACCTCGTCCGAGCTGGCGATGCTGGTTATTATTATCCGTGCAGAGGGATCTATATCAAGGATGGCTTGGCAGGTCTCTTTTCCGTTCATGCTGTCCTCGGGCATAAGCAGGTCCAGTATCACCACGTGGAAGGGCTCGTTGGCTTTCTTCGCGTTGATAAACTCCTCTACTGCCTCTTTGCCTCTCTCTACTGCCACCACGCAGTATCCAAGGTTGTTCAACAGGGCAGTGAAGAGCTCCCTCTGGTAGGGATCGTCCTCCATCACCAATATTTTCCCCTTGGTGCCTCTGCAGGCGTTAACGGTCTCCTCATCGGCGGGAAGGTAGATGGTGAAGGTGCTTCCCTCTCCCGGCTTCGACTCCACCTCTATCTCTCCCCCATGCCTCTTCACCACCGAGTAGGCAATGGATAAACCAAGTCCCCTGCCCATCTCCTTGGTGGTGAAGAAGGGATCGAATATGCGTTTTTGGAGAGAAGCCGGTATTCCCGGGCCGGTATCTCTCACGGTGATTTTCACATACCGTCCGTTATTAAGAGTGAACCCTTCTCCCTCTTTGGATACCGTCAGATTTTCCGCTCTCACAATTACCATGCCACCATCTGGCATTGCCTCGTATGCGTTGTGGAGGATGGCGGTTAAGGCGTGTAGCAGCTGGTGTGGATCTCCTTTCACCTCCCACAGGTCCTGGGGCAGCTCGAGGGAGAACTTCACCTTACCGTCGCCTATTGTCTTCAGTACTTCCCTAACGCTCTCTCCCAGGAGCTCCTCGAGGGAGACGCTGCGGGTTACGGGTTCTCCCCCTGGGGATAAAGTGATGAGCTTTCGGGTGAGGTTTGCAGCCCTCAACACCGCCTGCTCGGCGTTCTTCAGCATCTCGTCGGCCTTCTCCGAAACCCCGAAGTCGCGGGCCATGGTGATGTTGCCTATCACTATCGCCAGTATATTGTTGAAGTCGTGGGCTATTCCCCCGGCCAGTTCTCCAAGGGCCTGCAGCTTGCGCAGCTGAAGCACCTTGTCCTGTAATTGAGTTTCCTTGGTTATGTCCCGGCATACAACCAGCATGGCATTCCCTTTATTAGTTTCTCTCGGTATCTTGCTAGCCACGGCATCAACCCACACTTCTCTTCCGTCGAGCCGTCTGAAGAGCCACTTGAACCTTGCCACTCCTTTTACCAGCACGACCCCTGCATGGGAGTTGAACTTTTTGAAGGAGGGTGTTCCGTCTGGTTGATGCTCCGGGGAGAGTTCTGAGGGGTGTTTCAGCACCTGTCCCTTTTCACTGGCTCCTATGAGGTTAAGCATGGCCTGGTTGCAGTCCTTTATCACCTCCCCGTCAAAGATGAAGATGGGCTCCGGGGAGTTTTCGAACATGGCCCTGAACCTGTACTCAGACCTGCTCATCCTCTTGGTTTCGAGATAGACTCTGGTGGTTCCCGCGAGTATGAGGAGCACACCTGCGAGCCACAAGAAGGCGTCGAGCATAACCGAGCGGGCTATCTCCCTTTTGGCAAGAGTGAAATAAGGTTTTAGGGGTACGAAGACACTTATTCCCCCCCTCACGTCTCCCACCTTGTATCCCTGCCGTGCGTGACATTTAAGACATACCTTTTCTGTGAATAGGGGTAGCATCACCCTGACTGCTGGTTCTCCCCTGAAGGTTACCTCCTCAGTGAACTCCTTCTTTCCCTGCTCAAACAGCAGGAGGGCTCTTCTTTCCCAGGCATCAGGGGCGTTGTCTGGGTTCAGGGGTTTCAGGCTAGTGATGTGTCCTTGAACACCGAGTCTCTTCTTCTGAAGCTCGAAGACCTGGCGAGTCATATAGGCGGGATTTATCTTGGTTAGTATCTTGCCAGACGAGGTGATTATATCCCTATCTGGAACTTTCAAGTAGGGATTGGGGGGAGTAGAGGGGGAGACGGGGGCGTAGACCCCTCCCTTTTGTGCATTCCAGGCACGAAAAAGGATTGTTTCCTCGATTAAAGATCGCGCCGTCTCCTTTGCGGTGCTTATGGAGAATCTCTTAATATGGTAGATGGTGTAGAGGCAAGACACGGCTATTCCGGTTGTCCACACAGCGAAAACCAGAACCCCCCATTTGATGACTTCTCGCTCGGACTTCATGTGCTTACCCCCACACGGAGAGACATTCCCTTGGCTAAATAGGTGGTTGCTCATTAAATCGCATTATCCCAAAAGTCAAGATGTTGCCTTACCCCCATTCTCCTGGTAGAGGGTGCCCCTGTTATGGATGGCTTCAGCGACCTGCATACCCACACCGTTTACAGCGACGGGGTTCTCATTCCCGCGGAGCTGGCCAGGAGGGCATTGGTGAAGGGTGTGACCCACTTGGCCTTCACCGACCACGGCGACAGCAGCAACCTCGACATCATCGTTCCCAGGGTGGCTCGCCTCTGCAGGGAGTTGAACGGCCTGGAGCTGGGCATAAACCTTCTTCCGGGAATAGAGCTGACCCACGTGCCTCCCCCCCTTATCCCGCCCCTGGTGGAGAGGGCGAGGTCCATGGGGGCGGTGGTGGTCGTTGTTCACGGGGAGACGGTGGTTGAACCCGTTGCTCCGGGAACCAATCGCGCGGCAATAGAGGCTGGGGTGGACATTCTCGCTCATCCGGGGCTCATCTCGGAAGAGGAGGTGGCCTTGGCCGCCGAGAGGGGGGTGTGCCTCGAGATTACGGGTAGGCCGGGGCATGCCTTCACCAACGGCAGGGTTGCTTCCCTGGCGAAGAGGTTTGGGGCCACCTGCGTCTTCAACACCGACAGCCATCAACCCAGGGACCTCATGACCAGGGATATGGCGATGAAGGTGCTACTTGGGTGTGGTTTGACCAGGGGCGAGGCTGAGAAGGTGCTATCAGACTCGCTTATGCTTGCTGAGAAGAAACTGGGAGAGATGAGAGGAGAGTGAATATGGCAAAAAAGAAGAAGAGAAAGGACGTCACCGAGCCGGACGAGTTTATCCTCACCGTGTCTTCGGCCTTCAGCTACCTGATGGAGCACAAGCTCCTTCTGGTGGGTGGTATCCTCGCCATACTGCTGGTGGTGGCGGGTGTGGGGGGCACGGCGTACTACAGAAACTCTTACCTCCAGAAGGCCTCCATGGAGTTTGGAGACGCCCTGCAGTACTTCAAGGCTGGGGCAGAGAGCTCTCCCGTGAACGCCACCGCTTTGCAGGAGGCTTCGAAGAGATTCAAGGTGGTGGTTGAGAAGTACTCGGTCTCCCCTTTCGCCAAGTACTCCAGGCTCTACATTGCGCGGTGTTACCAGCTTGAGGGGGATACGGATAGGGCAATAGCCGCCTACAAAACCGCTTTGGACAAGCTGGGAGATGATCCCCTCTCGGTGCCGTGGCTGGTTCCCTTTGCCATGGCCGACCAGGGGGAGACGAAGCGGATAGAGGCCATGCTTGGCAAGAACGGCGCCATGATGGAGCCTTACCTAAGGTACTCACTGGCCATGCTCTACGAGACAAAGGGCGAGAAGCAGAAGGCTGTGGAGGAGTTGAAGAGGGTGAAGGACCAGTTCCCCTCTTCTCCCTTTGCCGAGGACGCCCGCAAGGCCCTCGACCTGTTGGAGTGAGGTTTACGGGATGAAAGGCAGGCTGTTTCTCTCCGGTGACGAGGCCATTGCCCGGGGGGCCTGGGAGGCGGGCGTCCGGTTTGCTGCGGCGTACCCCGGAACCCCCAGCACCGACATCCTCGAGTCCATCTCCAGGTATCCAGAGGTCCACTCCCAGTGGTCTCCCAACGAGAAGGTGGCCATGGAGGTGGGCATAGGGGCCTCGAGGGCGGGGGTTAGGGTGCTGGTTGCCATGAAGCACGTGGGTCTCAACGTGGCCGCAGATCCATTCATGACCTTCTCCTACACCGGAGTGGGGGGAGGAACCCTGGTGGTGAGTGCCGACGATCCCAACATGCACAGCTCACAGAACGAGCAGGACAATCGTCCCTACTCGAGGTTGGCAAAGGTGCCCATGATCGAGCCTGCAGACTCAGAGGAGTGTCGCAGGCTTGCCGCCTTTGCCTACGGACTCAGCGAGGAGTACGACACCCCGGTTCTCATGCGCATCACCACCAGGATCGCCCACGGCAAAGGAGTGGTTGTGCCAGGCGAGCGCAGAGAGGTGGAGCCCGCCGACTCCTGGCATCCCGACACCCGCAAGTGGGTAATGCTGCCAATAAACGCCCGGGTGCGCCACGCCAAGATGGAAGAGAGAATGGCCAAGCTCGCCAGGTTCTCCGACCGGTGGGAGGAGAACAGGGTGGTGAACCCCGAGGGGGATCCCAGCTTCGGGTTCATCTCCAGCGGCATTCCGTACCAGTACGTGAGGGAGGCCTTTCCTGAAGCGCCGGTGCTGAAACTCACCATGACCAATCCCCTGCCAGAGGAGAAGATCCGGGAGTTTGCGGCCATGGTGAAGAGGCTCTACGTGGTGGAGGAGCTTGACCCCTTCCTGGAGATGGGGATCAGGGCAATGGGAATAGAGGTGGTTGGCAAAGAGGCCTTTCCCGTACTTGGAGAGCTCTCCACCGAGCTGGTTTACCGTGGGGTCACCGGCAGAGAGAGGAGGGTGCAGATAAGCGTCCCCGAGAACCTGCCTCCCCGGCCTCCTACCCTCTGCGCGGGTTGCCCACACAGGGGGGTCTTCTCGGTGCTGAAAAAGCTGAAGGTGATGGTGATGGGCGACATCGGCTGCTACACCCTGGGGGGGCTGCCTCCCCTTAGTGCCCTTCACGCCTGCGTCTGCATGGGAGCGGGAATAGGCATGGCCCACGGTGCCACCATGGCAGGTGCCCCTGCCGAGAAGACCGCGGCTATCATTGGGGACTCAACCTTCATGCACTCTGGGATAACCGGGGTGATGGACATCGTTTACAACAAGGGGGTTGCCACGGTGATCGTACTGGACAACTCCACCACCGCCATGACCGGTAAGCAGGACCACCCGGGAACGGGGGTCACCTTGAAGGGAGAGAAGACCAAGAAGGTCTCCATCGAGGAGGTATGCCGGGCGGTGGGGGTTGAGAGGGTGAGGTACGTGGATCCCTACGATCTGGAGGAGACCGAGAGGGTGCTCAAGGAGGAGCTTGCTACCAAGGAGCCCTCGGTGGTGATCACCACGCGGCCGTGCACCCTCATCACCAGGGAGAGGCCGGGTATCACCTACACGGTGGACGAGGAGCGGTGCATAGGTTGTGGCAAGTGCTCCAACGTAGCCTGCATGGCGGTATTCCTAACCGGCAGTAACGGGGATAGGGTGGCGAAGGTGGATCCCCTTCTATGCTACGGTTGCGGCGTGTGTGCCCAGGTCTGTCCAGTTGACGCCATACTTCCCGGCAACGGGTCCAATTGAGGATGAGAAGATGAAGAGATACGACCTTCTCTTTGCTGGAGTGGGAGGCCAGGGGGTGTTGCTGGCCTCTGAGGTTATCTCTGCCTTGGCGATGAACCTTGGGTGGGACGTGAAGAAGAGCGAGATCCACGGAATGGCCCAGAGGGGAGGAAGCGTTGTCTCCCACGTTCGCATCTCTGAGACCCAGGTATTCTCCCCAACCATACCCTTGGGAACCGCTACCCACTTGGTCTCCTTCGAGGAGCTCGAGACCCTGAGGTACCTCGATCACATGTCCCCTGAGGGACTGGTGATCATGAACACCCAAAGGGTGAACCCCATGACGGTGCTGGCGGGAGAGGCGACCTACCCGGAGAACGCCGCCCAGCTGATCGGAGATCGTCTCAGGCTGATCGAGGTAGATGGGGTGGCCCTTGCCCAGAAGGCGGGAAGTGCCAAAGCGGTGAACACGGTGCTCTTGGGGGTGTTGTCGAGGCACCTTCCCTTCCATGAGGATGTGTGGATCACCACCTTCAAAGAGGTGGTTCCTGCCAAGATCCTGGATCTAAACCTGGAGGCCTTCCGCCTGGGAAGGGAGCTTGAGTAGGGGCATCCTCTCCCCCGCAGGGGAGAGGATGGTTCAGACCGCCAGTCTCAGTATCTCCTCGATCAGCTCTGTGGTGTACTCCTTGTATCCCCAGTGAAAGGCCAGTCTGTTGCCGTTCTCTGCCAAGGCAGGGATCTCTTTCTCTGGAATGTCGGCCTGGGACAGGGTGACCGGGCAGCCCACCCTCTTCAGCCAGGACTCGAAGGCCTCTATCCCTTCGTCAATGCCCTTCACCCCAAACACCCTTTCGGCAAACCTCTTCATCTCCTCTTCCCTCTTCTCCTTCATCAGCTTCATCCAGGCGGGCATCACTATTGCCAGTCCCGCCCCGTGGGCGATGTCGTAGAAGGCGCTCAGGGCGTGCTCTATTGCGTGGCAGGGCAACATGGGGGCCGGACTCACACCGCACCAGGTTAGGCCCGAGAGGGCGAGGGAAGATGCCCACATCAGGTCTGCCCTTGCGGTGTAGTTCTCGGGGTTCTCCTGGGCCTGGGGGGTTCTCTCAACGATGGTCTTCAGCAGGGTCTCCATGATCCCCTCGGGTATGGGAGAGTCCAGGTCGTCCCGGTTCATGTACACCTCGAAGACGTGGGAGAAGGCGTCAACGGCCCCGTAGGCGGTCTGGTCCCTGGGCACGGTGAAGGTGAGGGTGGGATCGAGTATCGAGGCCTTGGGAAAGAGGAAGGGGGATCGAAAGCCGTACTTGGCCTTCTTCTCCTCGTTGGTTATCACCAGTCCCGCGTTCATCTCTGATCCGGTTCCACAGATGGTTAGAACGGTGACCACGGGAAGGGCGGCCCTGATGGTCTCGGTGAACTCGAAGAACTCCCACACGTCGCATTCTGCAACGGCACCGGCGGCAATGGCCTTCGACTCGTCGATCACCGAGCCTCCGCCCACGGCGAGAACCAGGTCAACCTTCTCCCTCTTCGCCTTCTCTACGCCCTCCCTCGTGTGGGTCAGAACGGGATTGGGTTTCACCCCTGGGTGCTCTATCCACTCCACCCCGGCCTCCTTCAGAGAGTTCAGCACCTTCTCGTAGAGCCCGGTCTTCTTGATGGAGCCCTTGCCGTAGACGAGAAGCACCCTGCTTCCGCCGTGCTTCTTCACCAACTTGCCCAGCCTCTTCACCGTGTCTCTTCCGAACACTACCTCGGTGGGGTTCCAGAACACGAACGGCTGCATAACTCACCTCCCTTGAAACTGAAGTGCCCTTCCTCGCCTTATTCTACTTCTTTTCCCGCGGGGTTCAATCCTAACAGCCCTCGGTAGAGCTGGGCGGTTCTCTCGGCCATGGCTGGGAGGGAGAATAGGCGCTCCTGTCTCCTCCTTGCCTGGATTCCCATCCTCTTCCCCAACCGGGGGCTGCATAGGCAGGCCAGTAGTGCCTTCCTCAGCCTCTCGGGATCTCCGGGAGGCAGGAGCACTCCCGTCTGACCTTGCACCATGGCCTCCCTTGCGCCTCCCACCTCGGTGACCACCGGGGGAACTCCCAGCGCCATGGCCTCGAGAATGGCGTTTGAGAACCCTTCCTTGAAAGAGGAGAGTACCATGCAGTCCGAGCCTCCCAGCAAGAGGTCAACGTCGCCTCTCACCCCCGCCATCACCACCCTGCTCAGGCCGAGTCTCTCCACCTCTTCCTGAAGCTCCCCCTCCAGGGGGCCACCTCCCACCAGGAGTAGCCAAGGACGCTTCATGATACCTTCCACCCCAGACCATGCCTCCAGAAGCACCCCGTGTCCCTTTTGTGGGACCAGGCGGGCCACGCAGGTTACCACCGCTGAATCCCTCGGTATTCCCAGCCCTTCCAAGGCGTCCCTGGGGCGTTCACTCCGCGTTGGGGAGAGCACCCCGTTGTGGATCACCGAGGTCTTCTCTGGAGTTGCCCCCACCTCCCTGAGGTACTCCCTGAAGACCTCCCACGATACGGTTACGGTGTGGGAGCGGAAGGGGTTTAGCAGGGCATCGGTTCTCTTCTGCCTTTTGGAGTCCCAGTGTTGTAGGTTGTGTATGTTGGCTATCACCACTGGTGTCCGGGCCATCAGGGCCGCCACGGTGGCAGATGCGTTGGGTCGGTACATGTGGCTGTGCACCACTGCTGCCCCCGTCTTCCTCAGAAAGATGGCCAACCTCAGCAGGCTCTCGGGGTGGAATCTCCCCTTGAAGGGGATGGTGGTTACGGGAATTCCCGCCTCCCGGAAGCTCTCTGCAAGTGGTCCTGGGGAGTGGATGCAGACCACTTGGCAGTTGAACTCTCGTTGCAGCTCTTTCAAGATGGCCAGAAGCCTCTTCTCCACCCCTCCCACGGAGAGGTAGGAGATCACCCTCACCACGGTGGGTCTATCCTTCATCCAGGATCCTCCCGTAGAGGGCCTCTGTCTTGTCCACGGTCCCTTCCCGGCGCATGCGGTGCAACGCCCGCCTCCTGGCGAGCATCCCCGTTCTCTTTGCCAGGCGGCGGTTCTCCATCAGGGCGAGGGTGGCCTTGGTGATGGCTGGGGGATCGTAGGGGGGCACCACCACCCCGGTGTGAAGGTGGTCTATCACCTCTGGAATCGCTCCAACCCTCGTGCCCACCATGGGCCTGCCTGAGGAGTGTGCCTCTAAGGCCACCCTGCTGGAACCCTCGGAGCCTACGGATGAGAGCACCAGCAGGTCCGCTGCGCCCATGAGCCGGGGTATGTCGGGGCGGTGCTCCAAGAATAGCACATCTTTCTCGATTCCGATCACCTTGGCGTGTTCCTCGAGAACGGGTAGCAGCTCTTCCCTCTTTCTTCCAACCACCACGGCCTTGGCGTTGGCATGCCTCTTGAGCACGGGAGCCACTCCCTCCAGAAATATCTGTAGCCCCTTCACCGGTGCGTACCGGGAGACGTTGAGAATGAGCAGCCCTTCTTCGAGGCCTATCTCCTCTCTGAAGGGTTTTCCCTTCTCAAGGGGAGAGAACCGCTCCGTCTCCACCCCGTCCTGGATCACCACCACCTTGTCTTGCCAGCACTTGCCTTTCAGGTAGGATGCCTTAACCGAGTGAGAGACGGCCACCACGCCCTTCAGCCTCTGGTGAATGACCCCGTTGAAGGGATTTGACGAAAGTGAGACCGGCACATGGCGGCTGCGCACCAGGGGTACCTTTGGAAACAGGATTGAGAGGAAGAACCCGAGCCAGGTGTCCGGCGAGGAGTGGGTGTGAATCAGCTCTATC
This sequence comes from uncultured Aquificales bacterium, assembly GCA_964569095.1. Taxonomy (GTDB): domain Bacteria; phylum Thermosulfidibacterota; class Thermosulfidibacteria; order Thermosulfidibacterales; family JALWSI01; genus JALWSI01. Next base: position 3,656 of record CAZMTB010000054.1, on the reverse strand, counting down.
CCCTCTCGCCTGACAACCTGGGAGAGCCTCGCCAGGTCGCGGGCCAGTCTTCCCAGCCTCCTCAGGGGAGACATGTAGATGCCGGTGATCACCTCCACCCCTGGCACCGTCCTGGCCCTTTGGTAGATGGCGCTTCTCGAAAAGCACACCAGGAAGACCCGGTGTCCCCGCTTGGCGAGTCCTTCCACCAGGCTGGCGGTGCTGGCACCGGTGCCCCCCTTGCCCCTGATGGCCACGAGGTGGAGAACCCTGAGCCCTTTTTTCACGGGTTCTCCCTCCCCCTTCGCTCTGCCAGCAGCTCGCGGTATACCCTCTTCACCTCTGAAACGGTGTGGTTCAGATCGAACAGCTCTTCAACTCGCCTTCTCCCCGCCCTGCCCAGCTCTCTCCTCAGCTCCCCGTCTTCCAGCAGGCGGTCCAGGGCCTCTGCCAGGGCCTGGGCATCTCCAGGTGGGACCAGGATACCGGTATTCTCTGTAACCACCTCTGGCAGCCCCCCGGTTCGGCTTGCAACCACGGGTTTCTCCATGGCCATGGCCTCCATTGCCACCCTGCCGAAGCCCTCTTTTGCCGATTCCAGGGAGGGTACGAGCACCACTCGGGAGGCGGCCATCAGCCTGGGCACGTCCTCCCGGTTTCCCAGGAAGAGCACCCTCTCTCCCACTCCCAGCTCCTGGGCCAGTCCCCGCAACACCCCTGGCCAGCGGTGCTCCTGGGCCGATGCCTCTCCGGCGATGAGCAGGTAGGGCTCGGGGGTGGTTCTGAGCATGGAGAGGGCCGTGATGGCCACGTCCTGTCCCTTGGTGGTGTCAACCCTTCCCACCAGCAGCAGAAGGGGGTGGCCCCCCCCAATTCCCAGCTCCTCCCCGACTCCCCTGCCGTCAACGCGGGAGGGGTCGAAGCGGGAGAGGTCAACCCCGTTGTAGATCACCTCTACCCGTGGCCGGGAAAGCACCGCAGATTCCGCCACGGCCTTCGACACGGCAACGATCCGGTCTGCCCGGTCCAGCCTGTACTTTGCCACCTTGTCCGGGGTGAAGGTGTTTCTCACGTGCACCACCACAGGCAGGTTCAACCGGCTGCCGAGGTGTATTCCGTAGGGGGCGTCCCAAAGAGTGTTGCAGTGCACCAGGGAGACTTTCTCCCTGGTTGCGAGTTCCCGAAGGGCACGCAGGGTGATGGGCAGCCGTATCCAGTTCTTGGCCTTTCTCCACATCCCCATGGGCACGATGGCGTGTCTCACCCCGGCCCTTTCCAGCTTCTCGGTCAGAAGGCCTTCCCCCGAGGTGACCACGAGGGGAGAGAAGGGATGCAGCCTGGGGTTGCTCACCAGCTGGTAGAGGCTCTCAAGGGCGCCCCCGTAGCGCACCACTCCCTGGATGTAGAGCACGCGAATCTCGCCGTCCATGGAAGTAGACTTCTACCACCTACCGTCTCGGGGATAAACCTTCAGCCCCGTTGCAGGGCAGTCTCCATGGCCTCCAGCAACCGCCGGTTCTCGTGGGGTAGCCTAACCGATACCCTGACGAACCGGTGGTCGAGCCCCTCCATGTTGTGGCAGCGTCGTATCAGTATCCTCTCTTCCAGCATGTGAGAGTAGAGGGTCTCTCCGCTCTTCTCTTCTGGCAGTCTGCAGAGGAGGTAGTTTGCCCACGAGGGCGCGGGGTTGAGGCCGAGCCCTTGAAGCCCCTTCTTCAGCCGTTCTCTCTCCCCCTTAACCAGTGTCCTGGTGCGTTCCAGGTGATCCCGGTCTCTCAACGCCAAGATGCAGGCCTGCTGGGCCACTTCCCCTACGCTCCAGGGAGGGATGGCCTTTCTCACCCTCTCTGCCAATGTAGGGGGTGCCACCACTGCCCCTACCCTCAACCCCGGGATGGCGTAGGCCTTGGTGAAGGATCGCAGCACCACCAGGTGGGAGTGTTCCCCAACAAGGGAGACGGCGCTCTCTTGGGAGGTGAACTCCACAAAGGCCTCGTCCACCACCAAGTAGCAGCCCTCCCTGTCGCACCACCGTGCCAAGGCGTCCACCTCGTCCATGGGCATGAGGTAACCGGTGGGGTTGTTGGGATTGCATAGCACTGCCATCTCTATGCCCGGCTCTACGCGCCACGAGTACTCCCCGAGGCAGAGGCGGAACCCCCTCTGTGCAGAGGTGGGGTGTACCACCAGCCTCGAGTTCACCACCGCTGCCGCTCTGGCGTACTCGGAGAAGGTTGGGACATGGAGGGCGGTGGCCCTTGGCCTGAGTAGCTGGAAGAGCAGGTAGATGCCGTGAACGCTTCCCGGAACCACCGCCAGGCTCTCCTCTTCCACTCCCCAGGCTTCTGCCAAGGCCCCGGAGAGCTCCCAGGGGTATTCTGGGGGATGAACGGTGGCCTCTCTTTGCCACTCGTCTCCCCTTGCCAGCAGGTTGAGGACCTCGTCGGGTGGCCCCAGGGGGTTTAGGTTGCTGCTGAAGTCCAGAAACTCCTCTGGGGAGACCCCCAACCGCCGGGATACGGTTCTCACCCCTCCACCGTGGAACGGCTCTCTCATGGGGCTATCTCTTACCCTCGTGGTGGTGAGGGTGCAACTGGGCGTTGCCCGGGGAGGTGAACGGTGATAGAAGAGTGGTAGGAGGATAGAAGGATGCTGAAAGATGCCATCGGTTTTTTGCAGGACGACTTCAATGCAGCAGAAGAGGTGATCAACAGCAACATCCACTCCACCATCAAGGTGATACCAGACCTGAGCAACTACATCCTGGAGAGCGGGGGCAAGCGATTCAGGCCCGTCCTGCTGATGCTCACCGCCTCCCTTTGCGGTTACCGGGGCAGAAAGGCCCACGTGGCCTCGGCGGTAGCCGAGTACATTCACACTGCAACCCTGCTGCACGACGACGTGGTTGACGAGGCAGATATGCGCAGGGGGCAGGCGGCTGCAAAGACCATCTGGGGCAACGAGGCCAGCGTTCTCGTGGGAGACTACCTCTTTGCCCGCTCCTTCCAGATGATGGTGGAGGAGTGTGGCCAGGAGGTGCTGAAGATCATGTCTCGCACCTGCATCTCACTGGCCGAGGGTGAGATACTGCAGCTGGTGAAGAGCTTTGACGTGGAGATTACCGAAGAGGAGTACTACTCGGTGATCTACGGGAAGACCGTTGCCCTCATCTCTGCCTGTTGCGAGGTTGGAGCCGTGATTGCAGGTGCCTCCCCCGACGCCAGGGAGAACCTGAGGAGATACGGTGAAGAGATAGGATACGCCTTCCAGATCGTTGACGATTGCCTCGACATTGCAGGGGATCCCGCGCGAACGGGGAAACCCTTGGGAGGAGACTTGAAGGAGGGAAAGGTGACCCTGCCCCTCATTCTCACCCTTCAAGAGGCCTCTGGAGACGAGAGGAAGGCGATTAAAGAGGTGATTCTCGCGGCGGAGCCTCCCGAGGACGGGTTTGAGAGGGTGAAGGGGATAGTGGACAGGCACCGGGGGGTGGAGAGGAGCATCGAGAGGGCGTGGGAGCACGTGAAGAGAGCAATGGAGAGAATAGCCGGTTTCAGGGAGTGCCCCGAGAGGGACTACCTTGAAGGCATTGCGAGATTTATCGTTGAGAGGGACTTTTGATGAAGAGGCACCATCCGCTGGTGATTCTGGCGAGGAGGGCCATAGAGGCCTTCGTG
>CAZMTB010000053.1:0-9204 GCA_964569095.1 uncultured Aquificales bacterium | reverse complement strand
CCTCTGCCTCGGGGGTGAGGTTGCCCGTCTCACCTTTGCCTTTGAGCTTAACCTTCTGCTTCCCTCGGAGCGATTTGCTGAGATTCGGGTGCGGGGTTCAAGGGGGGAGAGGCACCTGCCGGTGCTTAAAGGAGGGGTGGTGAGGGAGTGCGACAGGGTGGTTTTGAGGGATCCCCTGTGGAAGGGGGATGTGGAGTTGGAGCTCGAAGAGAGGATGGGACTCGTGGTGGTCTCTAACGCCTCCGTCTCCAAGTCCGAGAGGGGGTTCGACAGGGTTTACCAGGGCAACACCCTTCTATTCTCCATACCACTGGAGAGGGGAGAGAGGAGGTTCTCGTTGAGGGTGTCCTTTACTGGAGAGAAAGGGGGCAACAGTGTCTGAGCTGAGATGGGATCCTTTGAGGTTCAGGTGGGTGATCATTGCCACAGAGAGAGGGAGAAGGCCGGGAGACTTTGAGGTTCCCAAAGAGGAGAAGAGGCTCAAGGTGTGTCCCTTCTGCTATGGCCAGGAGGAGAAGACCCCCAAGGAGGTTTTTGCGGTTAGAAGGGACGGCTCTCTGCCCAACACCCCGGGCTGGAAGGTTAGGGTGGTTCCAAACAGGTTTCCCGCCCTGCGCGGCGACGCTGAGCTGGTGAGGGAGGGCATAGGGCTATTCGACCGGGTTGAAGGGGTTGGTGCCCACGAGGTTGTGATCGAGACACCGCACCACGAGCTCTCCCTGGGAGACCTTCCTGTGGAGGACGTGGCCTTGGTGCTTCTGGCCTACCGGGAGAGGATAAGGGCCCTGCAGAGAGATCAGAGGATCAGGTACATCCTGGTCTTCAAGAACCACGGGGCCGAGGCCGGGGCGTCTCTATCCCATTCCCACAGCCAGATAATTGCCACCCCTGTGATGCCCTTCATCGTGAGACAGGAGCTGATGGCCGCCAAGGAGCACTTTGGCCGGAAGGAGAGGTGCATATTTTGTGACATCATCAAGAACGAGCAACTCCTGGGAGACCGGGTGGTGGCCGACTGGGAGCAGTTCTTCGTGTGGGCTCCCTACGCATCGTGCTTTCCCTTTGAGACGTGGCTCTTTCCCAAGAGGCACCGCCACGACTTTGCCCTGTTGGACGACCAGGAGCTCTTGGGGCTTGCCCGGGCCCTGAAGGCCGTGTTGATGGGGGTGAAGGGTGCCCTCAACGACCCGCCTTATAACTTCGTTTTACACACGAGTCCTGTCACATCTGAGCGGCCTGGTAAGCCTGGATACTGGGGAACCATAAAGTACGACTTTCACTGGCACATCGAGCTGATTCCAAGGCTTACCCACATAGCGGGATTCGAGTGGGGATCAGGGTTCTACATCAATCCTACCCCTCCCGAACTGGCTGCCGAGATACTGAGGAAGGCAGTGACAGTGGTTGACTGATGGGATGCTAATATAAAAAAATCGGGTTTTGGGCTGTTGACATTGTGGTGACGTTTAAATAGTTTTGGTTTTACTAAACGAAAGGACGGCCAAGAGAGAAGGGAGAGATAGGATTGCTGAAGGTTGAAGGTCTGTTTTTGAGCTTTGGAGCCGTTAATGCCCTTTTCGACGTGAGCATGCACGTGAAAGAGGGCGAGATTTTCTCCATCATCGGTCCCAACGGAGCGGGTAAAACCAGTCTTCTCAACTGCATAAGCCGCTTCTACAAACCCCAGAGGGGTACCATCGAGTTCATGGGTCAAGACATAACCAAGGTGCCCACTCACAGAATAGCCGAGCTTGGGATCGCCAGGACGTTTCAGAATATCGAGCTGTTCAAGGGAATGACCGTTCTGGACAACATCAAGCTCGGTGCCCACATACACCTCAAGTCTGGCCCTATCTCCGGGGGTATCTACTACGGGAAGGCCTTCAGGGAAGAGATGGCCATCCGCAAGTGGATAGAGGAAGAGATAATAGACCTTCTGGAGATCGAGGCCATACGAAAGAAGGTGGTGGGAACCCTGCCCTACGGCCTCCAGAAGAGGGTGGAGCTTGCCCGGGCCCTTGCCATAAGGCCCAAGCTGCTCTTGCTGGACGAGCCCATGGCGGGGATGAACGTGGAGGAGAGAGAGGACATGGCAAGGTTCATCTTGGACCTTCACGACGAGTGGGGGATAACCATCGTTTTGATCGAACACGACATGGGGGTGGTGATGGATCTCTCTGACAGGTTGGTGGTGCTTGAGTTTGGCAGGAAGATAGCAGAGGGGACTCCCGAGGAGGTACAGACTAATCCCAAGGTGATTCAGGCCTACCTTGGAACGGAGGAGCTGTGATGGAGAGCACAGTTCGTTACATCAAAGGAGAAGAGCCTGGGGTAGAGCTGGGAACCTCACCTTTAGAGAGGGTGCTGCCAGGTCTCCTGGTGCGCAACGCCAGGAAGTACGGTGACAAAAGAACCGCCCTGAGAGAGAAGGAGTACGGCATCTGGCAGGCGGTTAGCTGGCAGCAGTACCTGGAGCACGTGAGAAACTTCTCCCTTGGTCTCATCAAACTGGGCCTCGAGAGGGGAGACAAGGTTGCTATCATAGGTGACAATCGTCCTGAGTGGGTCTACGCCGAGCTTGCTGCCCAGGCGGCAGGGGCCGTTCCGCTGGGCATATACCAGGATTCGATTCTCACCGAGGTGGCCTACGTGATCAACCACTCGGACTCCAAGTTCGTGGTGGCCGAAGACCAGGAGCAGGTGGACAAGATTCTCGACATGAAGGACGAGCTGCCCAACGTCAAGAACATCATCTACACCGATCCCAAGGGCATGCGCCACTACGACGATCCCCTCTTGATCTACTTCCCCGAGGTTGAGGAACTGGGAAGGCAGCTTCACGAGGAGCAGCCCGACCTCTTCATGAAGAACATAGAGAGCCTCGACTCTGACGACGTGGCCCTGATTGCCTACACCTCTGGAACAACCGGCTTTCCCAAAGGGGTTGTTCTTACCCACAGGAACCTCTTGAAGATGGCCTTGAACCTCCACGTGGTCGATCCCAAGAAGGAGAGCGACGAGTTTCTATCCTTTCTCCCCCTGCCCTGGATAGGGGAGCAGATGATGGCCGTGTCCTCTGCCTTGGCCATCGGATTCACCGTCAACTTTCCCGAAGAGCCTGAGACCGCCATGGCGGACCTCTACGAGATTGGTCCGCACGTGGTCTTCTCTCCTCCCAGGGTGTGGGAGGGACTGTGTCGCCAGATCATGGTGAAGCACCTCGACGCCTCTCCCTTCAAGCGCTTCGTTTACGACTTCTTCATGCCCATCGGCTATCGCTGGGCAGACTTTAAGTTCAACAAGGAGAAGCCGCCGTGGTACTGGAAGGTGCTTTACGGAATAGCCTGGGTTTGCCTCTTCAGGGCATTGAAGGACAGGCTTGGGTTCTCCCGGATCCGCAGTGCCACCACGGGAGGGGCTGCCCTGGGTCCCGACGTCTTCAGGTTCTTCCACGCCCTGGGAGTGAACCTGAAGCAGATATACGGCCAGACGGAGATATCGGGAATCTCCTGTATCCACAGGGACGGTGATGTCCACTTTGACACCGTGGGCAAGCCCATACCCGAGACCGAGATCAAGATATCGGAGACGGGGGAGATTCTATCTCGCAGCCCAGCGGTCTTCATCGAGTACTACAAGAACCCGGAGGCCACGGAGGAGACCAAGAAAGACGGTTGGCTTCACTCGGGTGACGCCGGCTACATCGACGAGAACGGCCATCTGGTGGTGATAGACAGGGTGAAAGACCTGATGAAGATGGTGGACGGCACCAAGTTCTCCCCCATGTTCATAGAGAACAAGCTGAAGTTCTGCCCCTTCATAGTGGAGGCGGTGGTGATTGGCCACGAGCTTCCCTACATCACTGCCATGATATGCATCGACTACAAACACACCGGAAAGTGGGCTGAAGAGCACCAGATAGGTTACACCACCTACACCGACCTTGCCTCCAAACCTGAGGTTTACGACCTGATCGAGAAGGAGGTGTGGAGGGTGAACAAGACCCTGCCCGAGCAGGTGAGGATCAAGAAGTTCACCCTGCTCTACAAAGAGCTCGATGCAGACGACGAGGAGCTGACCCGTACCAAGAAGATTCGTCGAGGCTTCATTGCCAAGAAGTACAAGGAGGTTATCGACGCCCTCTACTCCGACACCGAGGAGCTGCCCATAAAGGCCGAAATTCGTTACCAGGACGGCAGGGTGGTTCCCATTGAGACCACCTTGCACATACGGAAGATGAAGACCGACGAAGAGTACGAGAAGATCTACAAACCAAAGAAGACCTGGATGTTCTGGAAGAACGAGATGTGAGGAGACAGCCATGGAGAGCGGACTAGTTCAATTCGTACAGCTTGTGGTCACGGGACTGGTGCTGGGAAGCGTTTACGCCCTGGTGGCCCTGGGATTTGTTCTCATCTACAAGGCCACGGGTATCATAAACTTTGCCCAGGGAGAGTTCGTGCTTCTGGGTGCCTACCTCTGTCTTTGGGTGATAAACCAGTTCCATTTGCCCTTCCTGGTGGCCTTTGCCCTTGCCCTGGGCATGATGGCCCTATTCGGTATAATACTGGAAAGGCTCGCTTTGAGGCCCATGATAGGGGAGCCGATAATCTCCATCATCATGCTTACCATTGGCCTTGCCGCCATGATCAGGGCGGTAGTGGCCTGTTTCTGGGGCACCCAGATCAGGGCCTTTCCCCAGATATTCCCCCAGACCCCTGTCCACCTGGGGCCTATTATTCTCTCCCAGGTCTACCTATGGACCTTTGGCACCACCTTGGTGCTTCTGGTGATCTGCTCCCTCTTCTTCAAGTATTCCCGCATAGGGGTGATTATGAGGGCGGTGGCAGACGACCAGCAGGCGGCCCTTTCCATGGGGATAAGCGTGAAGAAGGTCTTTGCCATCTCTTGGTCGATCTCTGCAGTGGTCTCTGCCATTGGAGGCGTGCTGATCGGCAACATCAACGGCATCAACATCTCTCTCGCCCACTTTGGCCTCAAGGTCTTCCCCGCGGTGATACTGGGAGGACTCGACTCCATTCCAGGGGCCATCCTGGGAGGGTTCATCATCGGCGTGCTCGAGAACCTCGCCGGAGGGTACCTCGACGTCTACTTCGGGGGGAACGTTAAAGAGGTTGCCCCCTTCGTGGTGCTGGTGATCATTCTCATGATCAAGCCCTACGGTCTCTTTGGGACCGAAGAGATTGAAAGGGTTTAGAGGAGAAGAAGGATGCATTGCGGACTCTTTTTTGATAACTACAAGGACGACGAGAGGATCTGGAAGACCAGGTTCGTCAGGATCTCCCTCGGGGTGTTTCTTCTCGCTTTGATCGCCCTTCCCCCGTTTATGAGCAACTCTATTATCTACATCCTGAACGTTATAGGCATATTCATAATCGGTGCCCACGGGCTGAACCTGCTTACGGGATATACGGGACAGATCTCGCTAGGTCACGGCGCCTTCATGGGGGTGGGGGCCTACGCGTCGGGAATTCTGGCCACCAAGCTGGGACTGCCCTTCCTCCTGTGCCTGCCCCTGGCGGGGCTCATAACGGCGGCCATAGGAATGATATTCGGCATCCCCTCTTTGAGGATAAAGGGCCTTTACCTGGCCATTGCCACCATGGCGGCCCAGTTCATCATAGAGTATGCCATGGGAAACTGGACTTCCCTCACGGGTGGCAGCGCAGGACTTCTAGTTCCGCCGGCCTCCATCGCTGGCTTCCAGTTCGACACCGACCTCAAGATGTACTACCTCATCCTCTTCTTCGTTATCATAGCCACCATCTACACCAAGAACATAACCAGAACCCGGGTTGGGCGCGCCTTCGTGGCCATCAGGGACAGGTACCTCTCGGCGGAGATGATGGGCATCAGCCTCTACAAGTACCGTCTCATGTCCTTTGCCATAAGCTCGTTCATGGTAGGGGTCTCTGGCAGTCTCTGGGCCCACTACGTGCAGATCATCAGCGACGAGCACTTCACCATCTGGCTCTCCATCCAGTACCTCGCTATGGTTATCATCGGAGGTTTGGGACACGTGCTTGGTGGCATCTTTGGAACCATCTTCATGGTGGTGCTTCCCGAGTTGTTGAGAATACCCGCCCAGGCCCTTTCCGTTAGCCATCCCTTCGTCTTCTCCATCTTCAACAACATTCGTAGTGGAGTTTTTGGTTTAGTTATTGTACTATTCCTGATATTCGAGCCGGATGGTCTCGCAGCCAGGTGGAGGACCATCAAGGCCTACTGGAAACTGTGGCCATTCTCTTACTGAAAGGGGGTGAGATATCGAGGGAGAGTGAGAGTTTCGATTGGGAGAGAGGTGTTTGGTTGAGTGAAGAGGTGAGTTGACTCTGAAAGAAAGGGAGGTTGAGCATGAGAGGTATGTTTAGAGGTATTGGAATTGCGTTGGTCTCGGCGCTTTTCGTGCTGAGCGTTACAGGACTGGGTGTAGCCAAGAAGTACATTCCCGTGGGAGGCATATTTGACACTACGGGTCCCACTGCCACGGTGGGAAAGGAGTATGCTCAGGGTGCCATTGCGGCGGCCAAGTACATCAACGATAACGGTGGCGTTCACGGAACCCCCATCAAGCTTATCGCCAACGACTACGGATACAAGATTCCCGAGGCGGTCTCTCTCTACAAGAAGTACAAAGACATGCATGTTCCTGTGATCCAGGGATGGGGAACGGGCGACACCAACGCCCTCAAGTCCTTTGTCACCAGGGACAAGATCGTTTACATGTCTGCGTCTTACGACGCCAACCTGGACGATCCTAAAAAGACGCCCTACAACTTCTTCGTTATGACCAGCTACTCCGATTGTATCCGCCTGGCCATGCAGTTTATCAAGGACACTTGGAAAGAGAGTCGTCCTCCAAAGGTTGTCTTTATCTATCCCGATCATCCCTACGGGAAGAACCCCATTCCCGCAGGCAAGGCCATGGCCAAGGAGCTCGGTTTTGAGATTGGCCCAGACGAGATCGTTGGTCTGAGGGCCATTGATGCCACCTCCCAGCTTCTCCACATGAAGAAGTTCAACCCCGACTGGGCGTGGGTTGGTGGTACCAGCCCCTCTGTGGCGGTTATCCTGAAAGACGCCGCCAAGCTGGGTCTCAAGACCAAGTTCATCTCCAACACCTGGGGAGTTGACGAGAGCACCCCCAAGATCGCCGGCGCCGCTGCCAACGACAGGGCCTACGTGGTCACCGCCGAGGTTCCCTTTGGCTACGACTGCCCCGGCATGAAGCCCATTCTGAAGTACGCCCCTCCTGGTCCCCACCTGCGCCACTTCGTGAAGGGCTGGGTCACCATGCTGGTGATGTGGGAAGGCATGAAGAGGGTTAAGGGTGACATAACCGGCCCCAAACTGAAGGCTGCCCTGGAGACCCTGAGAAACTTTGACACCGGAGGGCTCACGCCACCCATCACCTTCACCCCCACGGATCATCGTCCCTCTACTACGGTTAACATCTACAGGATCCACGACGGCAAGTTCCAGTTCGTGCGCAAGGCGAGCATAAGCAGAGATCCCAAGTATCTGGGCTGGTAAGTTGAGAGAGAGGGGACCGGGACTATCCCGGTCCCCGTCCCAATTCTATCAAGGAAGAGAGGGAGTGAATGGGTAGACCGCTGCTTGAGCTGAACAACATTGAGGTGATCTACGACGACGTCATCCTCGTCTTGAAGGGGATGTCCCTCACCGTAGAAGAGGGAAAGATAGTCACCCTGTTGGGTTCCAACGGGGCGGGTAAAACCACCACCCTCAAGGCAATATCGGGGCTTCTGAAGGCCGAGGAGGGAGAGGTTACCGACGGTTCCATCTACTTCATGGGCGAGCGAATAGACAAGAAAGACCCTGAAGATATCGTTAAGATGGGCATCTTCCAGGTGATGGAAGGCAGAAGGGTCTTTGAGACCCTAACCGTCACCGAAAACCTGATTGCGGCCACTGCCTCACGGAGAGACGGCAAGGGGATAAAGGAAGACATGGAGATGGTCTTCTCCTTCTTCCCCCGCCTGGAAGAGAGGAAGAACCAGATCGCGGGATACCTTAGCGGTGGAGAGCAACAGATGCTGGTTATTGGCAGGGCCCTCATGGCCCGTCCCAAGCTGATGCTGTTGGACGAGCCCAGCCTAGGCCTTGCCCCTTTGATCGTGAAAGAGATCTTCGAGGTTATCCAGAAGATAAACCGGGAAGAGGGTGTCACCATTCTCCTGGTGGAGCAGAACGCCAGGCTGGCACTCAGCGTCTCACAGTACGCCTACGTGATGGAGAACGGAAAGGTGGTTCTCGATGGTCCCGCCGAGGAGCTGAGGGAGAACCCCGATGTGAAGGAGTTCTACCTGGGGCTCACGGACGTGGGGCGCAAGAGCTTCAGGGACGTGAAGCACTATCGCAGAAGAAAACGCTGGCTCTAAGCCGGTTTTTGAAAAAGCTTTCTTGAAGAGAGGATTTGCCAAATGGACGGATCTGTGAAAGAGGCGGTTGCCTACGCCTACGAGCATTCACCGGCGTTCAGACACAGAATGGAGGAGGCGGGTCTCACCCCTGCAGATGTAGGCGGGGTTGAGGATCTGGCCAAGATACCGGTGTTGAAGAAAGACGCGCTCATTGCTCTTCAGAGTAGCAAGCCCCCTTTTGGAGGACTCTTGGCTGCAGACCTCTCGTCGATAGCCAGGGTCTTCATGTCTCCTGGTCCAATCTTTGATCCCCAGGGAGACGAGGACGACTACTGGAGGTGGGAAGAGACCCTTAGGGCCGCGGGGTTCAAGAAGGGTGACGTGGTTATAAACACCTTCTCTTACCATCTGACTCCCGCGGGGTTCATGTTTGACAGTGGCTTGAGGTCGATAGGGGCGGTGGTCATTCCCACCGGCGTTGGCAATACGGAGCAGCAGGTCAAGATAATAGAGCACCTCGGGGTGACGGGATACGTGGGTACCCCGAGCTTTCTCCACAACATTCTCAAAAAGGCCTTAGAGATGGGACACGGGCCGGGAGAGCTCTCTTTGAAGAAGGCCTTTGTCTCTGCCGAGATGCTGCCGGAGTCTCTCAGAAGGGAGTTCGAAGAGGACTGGGGCATAACCACGAGGCAGGGATACGGAACGGCGGACCTCGGGGCGGTTGCCTACGAGTGCGACGAGAAGTCTGGAATGCACGTCTCTTCCAACATGGTGGTGCAGATATGCGATCCCTACA
>CAZMTB010000052.1:0-2976 GCA_964569095.1 uncultured Aquificales bacterium | reverse complement strand
CCGTGCTTGCAGCGTATCTGACCTTCCCACCGGGCGCCTGGCACGCTGAAGACCTTTGATAGTATCTCCTGGCCTATGGTGCAGGGTATCTCGCTGCCGGCGTCCGTGGGATCTACCTTTAAAATCTCTTTGGCCTTGGGGTTTGCCAGCTTTATCTCGCCGTTGCCGTCCACCACCAAAAGACCCGAGGGTATGTAGTCCATGGTCTTGCGGTAGATTCTCTCCCACTTTTCAGACTCCTCTCTCTGCCTATCCGCCTCGTCCATCTGGTGTTTCAGGCTGAGGGCTGCCCCAACCGAGAGGGAGAAGCCCAGCTCGTGGAGCACTAAAGAGATGAGCACCGATTCGCCCTGTGAGAAGTAGAGGTATCCCACGATTCCCGAGGCCATGAGAAAGGGCACTATTCCCAGGTAGAAGGGTAGTATCACTGCTGCCGAGAAAACGGGGAATAGGTAGATGAGGCTGAAGGGAATCTGGGACGAGAAGAAGACGTGCTGCATGAACCCTATGGTGAGCACGTCGGTCACGAAGAATAGAAACATGGGATTACGACCCGTCCAGCCTTGGCGCAGGGCGGTGATGGAGCTGAGCAGCATGAAGAGAATCAGCAGATAGGTTATCAGTACCTTGGTTTGGAGGGTGCGAAACTGCACAAAGAACGACACCAGGAAGATGGCGGTGGCCACCGCCATCACTCCCCTGCATATGAGGTAGTACTTGGCGTATCTCTCCCTATACCCCATGGGTCTCCCTTAGCAGCACCATCCTCTTTCCGCGATAGGGTATCTCAATTAAGGGCTCAAGTCCAGATCTGACCTTTGGGGGCAGCCTTTCCAGCTTTTCCCTTCGGGTGAAGAGGTATCCGCCCCTTAGGGCCGATAGCCCCTCTTCTGGCTTCCACGAGGGCATCTCGTTCTTGTGGAAGTAGAATAGGTCGTGTGACCTGATGGAGCCCAGGTGGAAGAGGGGCTTCTCTTTCACCAGCCTCTTCATCGGCTCGGTGTAGTGTTTGGGGGACCGGTAGTGCCTGTCGTACACGGGTTGATACCATCCCGTGTAGCCGACGGAGTAGGCCAGGGCTATGATGGCTACCACTATTAGGGTCTTCTGGGAGTTCTCCCTTGAGAGGAGGTAGAGCAGTAGTGGGGCCCCCAAGGATGCGCCGAATAGACCCATCGCTATTCCCAAGGGTCCTGGAGGAACCCTAGACCACCAGAGGGTGACCACCCCTCCGCACACCAGTGCCAGGGAGACGCCCAGCAGCACCATGGATGTGCGCCAATAGGGAATTAGCTCATCTCTCTGCCACTTGAGCCTCTGGAACGACCAGGCCACCAGCACGGAGAGAGGTGGATAGAGGGGCAAGAGGTAGGAAGACCTCTTTGTATCCGATAGCGAGAACACCACGAAGACCACTGCAAACCAGCACCAGAGCAGGGAGGTCTTGGTGTCGAACTCCAGCTTAACCTTTCTCGCTGCCCCAAAGAGCAGAACCACGAAGGGAGTCCAGGGCATGAATTGAAAGGGGAGGTTGGTTAGGTAGAAGAAGGGTGAGCTCTTCCAATCTGGATTGCTGGCAAAGCGCTTGACGTTGTTGTCCCACAGAAAGGCCTTGAGGTAATCCTTGCCCACCACCAAAGGCCAGGGAAGTACCAGCACAAGGTAGATGACTATTCCCCACGGGTGGAGAATCTCTACTATGCGGTAGAGTTCGGAGCTGCTCCAGAGGAAGACCAGTATCACCAGCAGGGGCAACACCAGTCCCACTGCAGGGCCTTTCTGCATGGTTGCGAGTCCCCAGAAGAGGTACATGGCCATGTACCACCTTCGGTTTGGGGTGGCCCGGCCTATTCCGTAGGCGAGAACGAAGCAGAGGAACGACGCAGTTAAAAAGAACAGAAGCACCATGTCGGTTATGGCGAACCTGCCCTGCTTGCAGAAGAGGTGCGTGGTGAGCAGCACGATCCCCGCTAAGAGCGCCATGTGCGACTCAAGCCCCACCAGATAGGCCAAGAGAAAGGTGGTGAGAACCGTTAACACGGCGGCAACCACCGAGGGTAGCCTTGCCGTCCACTCGGTGACCTCTCCGTGGTTCAGGGCCAGCGAGCTTGCCGCCACCAGCCACACCATCAAGGGGGGTTTCACCACCCGCGGGTGGCCGTTGTAGTAGGGGATGATCCAGTGTCCCTCCTCGATGGCGGTTCTCGCGCACACTGCGTACCGTCCCTCGTCGGGGTCCCAAAGGGAGGTGGTGGATAGGGAGGGCAAGAGAACTGCGCACGAGAGGAGTACCAGGAGGAGCATCTCTTTCCAGTGTGCCCCCGCTGCCTTTACCAAAACGCCTTGGGTTGGCGAGGGCTCTTCCATTCTCAGGCGGGTCCGGTGGGAGAGAATCACCATTTTGCTTCTCTCCTTTTGCCCCAGGGTATTCTGGATAATCTGCTACACTTCATGGGTATCCCGTATGTAGTTAAGGGGTGTGCTGTCAAGGTGTAGAGAAATTTCGTAGTGGCTGCCTTGCTATAGGAGTTGGGATTGAGAGGAAGTTAAAGAGGGGTTATATAGAGTTCTGTTGTAAGCTGGTGGCCATAAAAAGGAGGGTGATTATACAGCTTCTGCTTAGGAGGTCCACTGTGTAGTGTACAAAAACATTGGGGTGGAATTCAGAAAATAATAGAAGACTTCTTATCGGGAATTTTGCATGGGATGATGTTTTGTGCGAAGACCAGTCATTGAGTACAAGTTTCCCCTTCTTTCGCCTCTCGTTGCCAGCAATGAGCTTTACTGCTTGGTGGTATCTTTGTTTGAAAGATAATCTATATTGAATATTCCATCTCGTGATAAGCCAGCACCAGTGGGGAATTGGCCACTTTATTGAATAGGTGTGAAGTGATACTAATTTCTGAATGATGGACTGATGCGTTTGGTTTTCATTGCCCTCCTGCTGTAGCCCTATCACTTTATTATCATTTTCTC
>CAZMTB010000051.1:0-6841 GCA_964569095.1 uncultured Aquificales bacterium | reverse complement strand
AGTTGGGCCAGCTCCTCGGAGATGTCGTACTCCATGCTGTTCTCTATGTCGTCTATCATTATCTTCAGCTTGTCTGCACCAGAGAGGAGCGCGTCTGCCACCTCGCTCGTGACCACCATCTCGCCGTCGCGAACCCTCATGAGTATGTTCTCCATGGTGTGTGAGAGGGCGGATATGGTCTGTAAACCGAAGAACCCACTTGCTCCCTTAACCGTGTGGATGGCCCTGAATACTCTGTTAACCAATTCGGGATCGGCGTCTGCCCCTTGCCTCTCCATCTCGAGTATATCGCTCTCGATGTCGGCCAAGTGCTCCTTGGCCTCCACCACGAACTCCATCAACATCTCTCTGTCTTCTGCGTTCATCACCCCTTAACCTCCGTCAAGAGATTAGTCTGTAATAGGTTCCCCCTTTGGGAGAACGTACCAGTTTGAACATCTTGGATGCGCTGGTTCCGATCATGGTCTCCGATGCCCCCAAGAAGAGAACCCCGTGCGGTTTCAGCACACCTGCCAGTTTTTTGAAGAGCTCCTCCTTGAAGTCCTTTGAGAAGTATATCGTCACGTTTCGGCAGAACAGGATGTGGAACTTGCCCAGAGTGGTGAAGGACTGCTGAAGGTTGAGCTGCTTGAAGGTGACCATCCGCCTCACCTCGGGTTTGACCGTGGCTGCGTCTGCTCCGGAAGGGTCCTTGATAAAGTAGCGGTCAAGTATCTCGGGCTTCATGCCCCTTGTTAATGCCAGCCACTGGTATTTGCCTGCCTGTGCAATTGCCAAGGCCTCGCGGGATATGTCCGTTGCAAGGATCTCGAATCTCTTAGGGTCTATCTTGCGATTACGCCTCGCCTCCTCCAATATCGATATGGCTATGGAGTAGGGTTCTTGGCCAGTAGAGCACGCGGCAGACCATATTCTGATCTTTTCGGTGGGATATTTTTCCAGGATTTCCGGAATCACCTCTTCTCTGAGTATCCTGAATGGGTGTTCGTCTCTGAACCAGAAGGTCTCGTTGGTGGTTATGGCCTCCACCACCTCTTCCTTCAACTTGCCCATCCGGTCCTTCGTTAGCTTCTCGTAGAGCTCCCTGTACGATTTAAGCCCTTCCTTCTTCAATATGGGACCAAGCCGGCTGCGCATGAGGTACATCTTCTCTTTGCCCAGGGTGATCTTGGTCTCCCTCTGGATGTAGTCCTGAAGCAGCTTGAACTCCTGCTCGCTTAGAGGTGGAAGCTGTGCCATTGGCATCTCTAACTACCCCCTGCCTCCCAACTTGGCTATGGCTTTGGGAATCTCGGTCAGGTCGAGCACCTCGTGGGCTATTCCCTTCTCCACTAAGCATCTGGGCATTCCGTAAACCACGCAACTCTCCTCATTTTGGGCAATGCAATAAGCCCCTTTTCGTTTCAGCATGGCTGCTCCTTGGCAACCGTCATCCCCCATTCCCGTCATCACCACGGCAACCGTCTTTCGTGGTTCAAACGCCTCCGCTACAGAGCGGAAAAGAACATCAACTGCCGGACGGCACCCGTGCTCTGGGGGGTTGTCGTTGAGGTCTATTACCCGTTTGGCGCCGCTCTTTTTCACCACCATGTGGTGACCTCCTGGAGCTATGTAAACCGTGCCCGGCACCACGGCTTCACCGCGCTCCGCCTCTTTCACCTTCAATGCCGACTTCTTGTCCAGGCTATCTGCCAAAGATTTGGTGAAGAGAGGGGGCATGTGTTGTACCAGTACGATGGGAAAGGGGAGGTTGCCGGGTAGCTTCGGTATAACTTCGCTGAGGGCTTTGGGGCCGCCGGTCGATATCCCCAAGGCAACTACCTCGGGATTTTTTGGGGGAGACACACGCAGTTTAGGTTCTACCCTTACCGGGGTTCTGTGGAGAGTTCTTGGAGCCGGCCTTCTGCGCTGGAACCTCTTCTTCAGCCCTTCCACGAATGCCCCTATCTCTTTGCGTAGGCTGTTCAAGAGATACTCTTTTGCCTCGTCTGTTGATGTGGCGTCTGGTTTGACTATGAAACTCAAGGCCCCTCTCTGCAGTGCCTGGACTGTTATGTCGGCGTTCTTCTTGTTTGCGCCGGACACCATTATTACCCCTATATCGGGCCAGCGCTTCTTCACCTCTTCAAGGGTCTTCAATCCGTCCATCACTGGCATCTCAACGTCCAGGGTGATGAGATCGGGTTTAAGGGACTCTATCTTCTGCAGGGCTTCCTTGCCATTGGATGCACTACCAACCACCTTCACCCCAGGTATCTTCCTCAAGAGAGAGGAGAGAATAATCCTGTAGGTGAGCATGTCGTCGACTATTACGACTTTCAGTGTTTCTGCCGCCATCTTACTGGTTCTCTTTAAGCTCATTCTTGGATGGTGGGGCGAGCAACCTACCCACGTTCAGTATGGTGAGCAGGGCCCCCTCCATCTTGTAAACTCCTTCAAGGTAGCCGAGTTCCACCCCTATCGCATTTGCAGGGGGAGGTTCTATGTCGGCGTCGTCTGCCGATACCACGTCTCCTATTCTGTCTGCCAGAATGCCCACGCTGTCGTCACAAGTGACGATTCCCGCCTCGTGGGCCACCTCTGAGAGAGCCTGGTTCGTCTTTATGATTATGAGAGAACTCTGGGGAGTTATTTCCCTGGGTTCCATCCCTAACCTTACCCCCACATCCAGCACGGTCACCACCTGCCCACGCAGGTTTACCAAGCCCCTGACGAAATCAGGGGCCAGTTGCACTGGATGAACCTCTGGATTCTTGGTTATCTCCTGTACCGTTAGAATGGATATTCCAAAAGGATCCCTGCCCAGATAGAAAGTAGCGTACTGACCCATATTCACCTCCTGCTTCGGTTCTTCTCTCGCTACCTTTCGTTGCCGAAAAGCCCATGAACCTTTTTATACCCTCTAATATAGCGATGAGAAAGTGAAAAGGCAAAGGGATAGGTAAAAATCCTTCTAGTGATAATGGGGGGGTAGGGGTTTAGATAGCCTCTATTTGTAGGTTCTGGCTTGCGATGGGAGCCTTTTGAGAATAATCAGTGAGGTATGGAGGAGTTGAGCCTTAAAGAGACTCCCGTAGAGGAGAGACCCCGTGAGAGGATGAGACGGCTTGGCCCGGGGGCTCTGGCCAATCACGAACTCATGGCGGTTATACTGGGTAGGGGCACCAAGAAGGAAGGGGTGATGGAGAGGTCCCGGAGGATAGTGGAGCAGTACAGGAACTGGGAGGTGTTGAGGGAGAAGAGGGTGGAGGAGCTCCAAGAGAGTCTTGATCTGCCCTTTGTTCAGGCTTGCCAGGTTGCGGCGGTGTTTGAACTGGGGAGGCGGCTCTTCAAGGAGACCGACGAGGTCTTTCTCTCTTCTCCACAAAGCGTCTTTCGCTACGTGGAACCCATGGTTAGATTGAAAAAGGAGCATCTCAAGGGTCTCTACCTGGATACCAAGAACAGGCTGGTGAGGGAGGAGGTCATCTCCATTGGTACCCTTAATTCCAGCCCCGCCCATCCCAGGGAGGTCTTTCTGCCGGCGGTGGAGAGTTCGTGTGCCGCGGTTATACTGGTTCACAACCACCCCAGCGGGGATCCCTCTCCCAGCGATCTGGACATAGAGCTTACAAGAAGGCTGGTGGAGGCGGGCAGGATACTGGAGATACCATTGCTCGATCACGTGGTGGTGGCGCGCAAGGGATTCGTGAGTCTCAAAGAGATGGGGGTGATAGGTTGATCACCTACGCCGGGAGAGGAGAGGAGATTCCTCGTCTCTTCGAGAGAACCTCTGTGACCATAGGCAACTTTGACGGGGTGCACCTGGGGCACCAGGAGCTCATACGCAGGGCGAGGGCAGGGGCAGAGAGAGAGGGAGGAAAGACCCTTCTTTTGTCCTTCTTTCCCCATCCCCTCTGGGTGATCTGTCCCGACAAGGCGCCCCCGTTGCTCACCCCATTTCACGTGAAGCGTAAGATCCTCGAGAGGTACGGGGTGGACATCTTTGTTGCCATAGAGTTCTCGAGGGAGTTTGCCAGTTGGACCCGCGATAGGTTTCTCCAAGAGATCCTGGTGGATAGGTTGAACTGTGTGCATCTGGTTGTGGGACCCGACTTCAGGTTTGGAAAGGGGAGGAAGGGGGACCTCTCCTTCTTGAAGGAGAACGCCCCCTTCTCTGTAGAGGCCGTTCCCCCCGTCGTTGTTGGAGGGGAGCCCGTGAGCAGCACCAGGATAAGAAGGCTATTGCTAGAGGAGGGTGACGTCTCTGCAGCAGGGGAGCTACTCGGCAGGGCCTACCGCCTATCGGGCACCGTGGTTAAAGGGGACAGCAGGGGGAGAAGGTTGGGCTTTCCCACGGCCAATCTCGAGCCCGTGCCCAGGTCTCTGGTGCCCAAAAGGGGAACCTACCTCACGAGGACGCTTCTGAACGGAGGGGGATGCTACACCTCGGTGACCAACGTTGGAAAGAACCCCACCTTTGGAGAGAGTGAGAGAATCAGGGTGGAGACCCACCTGATAGGGTTCGAAGGGGATATTCTGGGAAGGGAGATCTCCGTTGAGTTCATCGAGAGGATAAGAGACGAGATGAGGTTCCACTCACCTGAAGAGCTGGTTTCCCAGATAAAGCAAGACGTCCTCTACGCCATGAGAGTGTGCGAGGCAGTGGGTAGATGAGGCGTCCTCTCTTTTTCACAACCCTGCTTGCGTCCATCTTCGTGCTTCTCCTCTCTTCCAGCGGGTGGTCTCTCCAGAAGGTTAGGCGTTGGAGTGCCCCCGACCACACCAGGATATCCTTGGACCTGAAGGTGAAGGTCCCTTACAAGTACCACCTGCTCTACAACCCGTGCCGCATAGAGGTGGAGCTCTTCAGGGACCGGGTTCTCAAGGGGGGAGTGATGGAGGTTGGGGATGGCGTGGTGAGAAGGATAACCTGGGGATACCGTGACGGCAGGCAGGTGGTGACCATAGAGCTGGAAAGGCCTTACGCTTTCAACGTTTTTGAGCTGAAACCCAGTGAGGCCATCCCCTTCTACCGGGTGGTGATCGACGTGAAGAAGGGGAAGGAGTTCGTGAGACTCCAGAAGGAGAAGCGCGAGGAGACCGCCAGGAGGCTGAAGGCCGAGAAGAAGTTCATCGTGGTTCTGGATCCGGGACACGGTGGCAACGATCCAGGTGCCATAGGTCGTTACGGAATACGCGAGAAGGACGTGGTGCTTAAGGTGGCTAAGCTTGCCCAGAGGGAGATAAACAAGAATCCCCGCATGAAGGCCTACCTTACGAGAAACGGTGACTACTTCGTACCCCTCTCCAAGAGGGTGGAGATAGCCCACGACTACCGGGCAGACATCTTCATCAGCATACATTGCAACACCGCCCACAGCAGGAAGGCCAAGGGCGTTATGGTCTTCACCCTTTCCAACAGGGGGGCGAGCGACAGCCTTGCCTCTATGCTGGCCAAGATAGAGAACACCGCAGACATGATGAGCCAGGTTGAGTTCAGTGAGAACAAGGACGTGAACAGGATAATCTTGGACCTCGCCCAGGACTACTCCCTCATAGAGAGCCGCTTTCTGGGAGAGATCCTCCTTGAGAAGCTGGTGGCCAAGACCGGTCTCAAGTCGGGAGGATTGAGACGGGCCAGGTTCGTTGTTCTGAAGAACCCGGGTATCCCTTCGGTCTTGGTGGAGCTTGGATTCATATCCACTCCGCACGAGGCCCAGGTGATCAGGAGCTACGCCTTCCAGGAGAAGGCGGCAGAAGCTATAGCCCAGGGGGCCTGGCTCTACTTGAGGACCCGGAAGGTGGTTCCCAACCAGGAGATCGCAAGCTCTGCTCCCAAGCCCCGCAGACCCGCCCACCTTGAGCCCATATACCTTCCAACCTCTACCTCCAAGAGAAAGAGGGTGCGGACGGTGGGAATCTGTAAGCATAAGGTCAGAAAGGGAGAGTCGCTCTCCGTCTTGGCAAAGAGGTATGGCACGACCGTTTCAAAGATAAAGCGGGCCAACAGGCTGAAGACGGACAGGATAAGGGTGGGCATGATCTTGAAGATACCTTCCAAGCGGTGTGGAAGGTACATCTACGCAAAGAGTGGTTCTAAGAAGAAGAGAAGGAGCACCAAGCGAAACACCGGCTGCTGGCACACCGTTAGAAAGGGAGAGACCCTGGGCAAGATCGCCAAGAAGAACGGCACCACCGTCTCCGTGCTTAAAAGGATAAACGGTCTCAGAAGCAGCCTCATCAGACCCGGTCAGAGGATCTACCTTCCTGCCTCCGCATGCAGGAGGAGGTGAGTAGGCCGGAATCCATAGGGTTGCAAGGTATTCCCGTTAAAGGGATTATGAGGTGACGATAGATTGACAACTATGTCGCTTGGTAATATCTTTGTTGAAGCCGCGTGCGGGGTTGGAGTTATTGGAGTTAAAGGTTGGAGAGGAGCAGAGATGGATTTGAACATTTGGATCAATAGGTTGAAAAGTGGGGATGAAAGCACCCGTCAGGCGGCTGCGCTGGCACTAGCTGAGATTAAAGATCCCTTGGCCTTAGAGCCGCTGGTCAATGCACTTGGGGATAGAAGCGTTGGGGTCCGCTGGGCGGCGATAGTAGCTTTGGGAGAGATAGGAGATTCCAGGGCCTTGGACCCGTTGATCGCTGCCCTGGGAGACAGACACAAGGGTATTCGCCAGGCGGCTGCAGTTGCATTGGGCGAGATAGGAGATCCTCGGGCGGGGGAGCATTTAATTGAGGCCTTGGCAGATGGAGACGAGGGGGTTCGCCAGGCAGCCGCGGTGGCGCTGGGTAAGATAAAGACTCCGTTGGCGTTGGAGCCGCTGATAGGTGCCCTGGAGGATGAAGATGA
>CAZMTB010000050.1:0-5999 GCA_964569095.1 uncultured Aquificales bacterium | reverse complement strand
TATGCCCTTTAAGACGGTATGACAAGGGGAGAAAGGAGATAGAGCCGTTAAGCTCGAGGAGATAGGCGAGTTCGGACTCATAAACTTGGTGAGAAACTCCCACGCAAAGGTTGCCTCCCCCGTGGAGTTGGGAATAGGGGACGACTGCGCCCTATTCTCGATACTCCAGGATAAGGTGGGCCTCATCACCACCGATACCATGGTAGAAGGCACACACTTCAGGCTAAGGTGGACCGACTTCTTCTCCCTGGGGAGAAAATGCCTAAACGTTAACATTAGCGACATTGCAGCCATGGGTGGCGACCCCCTCTTCTACACCCTCTCGCTGGGACTTCCCAAGTCCCTCTTCACCGAAGAGATCGAGGCGTTTTACGCAGGTCTGGACAGTGCAGCCCAGGCATTCGGGATCCAGCTGGTGGGAGGAGACACCTGCCACGCCAGGGAGCTTTCAGTCTCCATCACCCTCGTGGGAGCGGCATTCAAAGACGCGGTGGTGCTGAGAAAGGGTGCCCGGCCAGGGGATCTGCTGGCCATATCTGGAGTGCCCGGTCTCTCTGCGGTAGGTCTGGAGGCGCTGGAGAGGGGAATGGAACCCAGGGAGGCCAACAGGGCCATCAAGGCGCACCTCGACCCAGAGCCGAAGGTGGAATTGGGAAGAAACCTCGCCCAGAACGGCATTGCCACCTCCATGATAGACACCAGCGACGGGCTCGCCTGGGACTGCGAAAAGATAGCCACCGAGAGCGGGGTTGCCCTGGTGATCGAGGAGGAGAGCCTTCCACTGCCCATCGTTCCCTCTGGATTCCAGCACCCTCCCCTCCACTACGCCATCCACGGGGGAGAGGACTACCAGCTCCTCTTCACCCTCTCCCCTCTACGGGTCCCCCTTCTCGCACAGGTTGAGAGCAGCCTGAACGAGATGATAACCATCATTGGAAGGGTTGAGGAGGGGGAAGGGGTCTTCGTGGAGAACCGGGAGGGGAGAAGACCGCTGAGACCCGAGGGATTCAGACACTTTTGAGCATGGCTAAGGAAGAGAAGGGCATAAGGGAGAGGTGGAAGTCCCTGAAGGAGAACTTCAGCTACCAGCACTTCAAGGAGGCGTTCTTCTCCCTGAAGGTCTCGCCCCAGAAGAAGGCCCTCTCCTTAGCCGCTGGACTCCACATAGCCTACAACCCCACCCTGCGACTACACACCGTGGAGGCCTTTCTGGCGGTGTAGCTCTTTAGGCTCAACTTTCCCTTGGTCTTTGCAGGGGCGTGGGTGAACAACCCCTGGACCGTGGTCCCCTTCTACACCTTTTGTTACTTCGTGGGCAGGTGGGTGATGAAGCCCTTCGGAATAGATTACGATCCCCACGCGGTTCACAGGCTCGTCCACACCCTGGTTCACGCTGGATGGAGAGACTGGCTAACCACCCTGCCTCCCATCATCATGCACGAGGGGGTACCCTTCGTGGTGGGAAGCATGCTCGTTGCAGTGGTGGCAGCGGTGATCACCTACTTCGTCTCCCTGGCGGTGCTGATTCGCTTCGAGAAGAGAAAGGGCAAGGGACTTGCCCCTCAGGGCAGCTACAAGGCGTGATGGATACCTCCAAGCTACCCCCAAACCTCGCTCCACCAAACCCCGAGCTTGCCAGGTCCTTCTGGTCAGACCTCGCCGGCTCGTCCCCGGAAACGGTGAGGTTAATAGAGGAGAAGGGGCTCAAAGACGCCCTGCTATTCCTGCTGGGCTCGGGCAGCTACATCGGGGGACAACTCTCGAGAAACCCCGGGTGGATTCAAGAGTTCCTGCTCACCCCAGGGGGATTAGAACCACCAGACTATCGTCAGACGTTCTCCAGCCTTCCTCCAGGAGAAGAAGAGGCCTTGAACGCCATAAGGAGAGCGAAGCTGAAGGAGCACGTACGCATAGGGGTGAGCGACCTCTTGTGGCAGAGGTCCATAATGGCCATCCTTAACGACCTCAGCGAGCTTGCAGACTCGGTGATAGGAGCCATGCTCACGGTAGCCTACAGACGGTGCGTGGGAATCTACGGCAAGCCCACGGACCAGGACGGCAAGACCGTTCCCTTCTCGGTGATCGGCCTCGGCAAGCTCGGAGGCCGTGAACTCAACTACCACTCAGACGTCGACATCATCTACGTCTACGGCACAGAGAAGGGAGAGACCACGGGTCCGCGGGTGGTCCAGAACCACCAGTTCTTCGTCCGACTCTCAGAGCTGTTGACGGGATACCTCTCAGCCATGACCGAGGTTGGACAGTGCTACAAGGTGGACCTACGGTTACGCCCCGAAGGAACCAAGGGGGAGATCACCCTTCCCCTCCTCAGCTACGAGATCTACTACGAGAGCTACGGCAGGGAGTGGGAGAGGGCCATGCTGGTGAAAGCCAGGCACGTGGCAGGCAACGAGTCTCTATCCCGAGAGTTCGTCAGGGTACTGCGTCCCTTCGTCTACAGGAGGTACCTCGATTCCGGGGTGATAGAGTCCATGAGAGAGATGAAGATGCGCATAGACGCCGAAATGTGCAAGAAAGGCTCGAATCTGGACGTGAAGCTGGGAAGGGGAGGCATTAGAGAGGTAGAGTTCGTGGTAAACGCCATCCAGCTTCTCAACGGGGGCAAGCGTCCCGCGCTTAGGGTGCAGGGAACGATGAAGGTCCTTGATGTGATACAAGGACTTAAACTCCTACCTGAACGTGAGTGCCAGGTCTTGAGAGAGGCGTACCTCTTCCTCAGAAGAGTGGAGAACCGCCTCCAGATGGTGAACTGCCTGCAGACCCACAGGCTACCAGACGAAGGGGCAGAGAGGGAGAGAATAGCCAGGATGATGGGCAACTACTCCACCCTGGAGGAGTTCGACCTCGAGTTCCACCGCCACGTAGAGGGGGTTTACGAAGTCTACAGCCACTTCTTCAGCCAGGGGGAAGTGGACATCTGCTCCATCATGAACCCGGAAAGGCTGGAAGAGCTCCTGAAGGCAAGGGGGTTCTCCAGAGTCTCCGCCTCCGCCTCCACTCTGGCCCGCCTCTTCCTCGATCCCCCCGTCCAGCTCACCGGAGAGGTTACACTACCCTTGCTCCAGCAGGTGGTGGAGATCGCCTCCACTACTCCGGATCCCGACGGGGCACTGGAGGGTCTGGAACGCACCGCCCAGGGTTGGAGAGAGAGCCTCCACACCTTCTATTCGCTGCTGAGGGAGAACGAGGGGTTAGTGGAACTTCTACTGAAGATATTCGGCACCAGCAGGTACCTTACCAACATCATAGCCCTCAACCCGGGGATCATGGACTACCTCGAGGAGCCTGACTTCGTGGACGCCGCCCCCTCATTGGGGGAACTAAGGGAAGAGATAGAGCGCTCGTGGGAGCTCGAAGAGGCACACACGCTGAGCGATAGGGCAGACGTGCTGAGGGAGGGACTCCTCAGGGAGGTGCTAAGGATAGGAGTAGGCCACCTATTTCACCGCAAGGGAGTGGGGTGGGTCACCCAGAGGTGGACGGTGCTGGCCCAGGCGGTACTCTCCTCCATGGTGGACTTCATGCACGAAGAGGGAATCATCCCCCAGCCCACGGCGGTGATCGGCTTAGGCAAGCTGGGAAGCAGGGAGCTGATCTACCACTCCGATCTGGACCTCATGTTCGTCACAGGGGAAGATCCCTCCCCCGAAACCCAGAGCGGCGTGGCAAGGCTGGTGAAGGTGCTCGGCGAACAGACCGAGAAGGGGAGGCTCTTCGAGGTTGACCTGCGGCTGAGACCCTACGGGGAGCAAGGAATGGTGGTCACCTCACTCAAGACCCTGCGCACATACCTGCATAAACACGCCCAACTCTGGGAGTTCCAGGCCCTCACCAGGGGTAGAGGGGTGGCAGGAGACGAAGGGCTGTGCCGGAAAACCCTGGAGGTCATCCACGACGCCATCTACAAGGAGACGCCTCCTGAGGCCATGGAGGAGAGGGTGGTGAAGATGAGGCTACGCATGGAGAAGGCACTCTCCAAGGGGTCAGAGTACCACCTCAAGTACAGCCCTGGAGGACTGGTGGACGTGGAGTTCATGGTCCAGTACCTCAGGCTGCTTCACGGTCACAGGTTCGAGGGGCTAAGAACCGCAAACTCCTCGCTTCAGGTTCTGGCAAGGCTCTTTCGCTTAGAGATAATTTCTGAAGACGTGTATCACAGCCTTAAATCGGGGTACCGTTTCTTGCGTATTGCGGAGATGTGGCTGAGAATCCTCTTCGACGTACCGGTCTCAAAACTGCCCGACGACCCCTGGCGCAGAAGGGTACTGGCAAAGGCCATGGGATACCACCACGAGTCCGAGCTCCTCTCGGCCTACAGGGAACACACCGGCAGGATACGAAAGATCTTCAACGGGATGCTGGGGGTGAAGTAGCACCATGGCACCAGAAGGCCCCCGGTTCGTAGTGGCAGTCAACAACCACAAGACCACGGGCACAGGCGCCCTCGCCCTCTCCACGGCAAAGGGACTTGCACTGGAAGGTGCCGAGGTTCTCATGGTGGTAGAGAAGGAAGGCTCCCTGGCGCGAAGGGCAAGCGAAGAGGGGATAGAGATCACCTGGCCCATCTGGAGGCTCCCCCTGGTGCTGAGAAGGGGAGACGTGGTGATTACGCACCGCAGCAGGGACCATCTGCTCTCGCTCTTCTCCCTGGGCACCGGAGCGGTGAGGATACGGGTGTGGTCCGAACTGGAGGCACCCAAGGGTCCATCACGCGTCCTCTGCAATCTCTCTAACCTGGTGGTCCTGCCCTGGCACTCCCTGGAGGGAAAGGTGCGCCGGGGAGGGACGGTTCACGGTGGAGTGGAGGTGGACAAGTTCACCGGGCACCACCCCAATCCCAGGGGGAATAGACCCAGAATAGGCATGGTCTCCCGCCTCAAGCTGGGCAGAGGTCACCACAGGTTGCTCAACGCCTCGGCTGCCCTCCAGGTGGAGCACGAGCTCCTACTGGTTGGTGACGGGGAGCTCAGCGAGGAGATCACCAGCCTTGCGAAGGGCCTCGGCATCTCCCACCGACTGGAGCTGGTGAGGAACAGGGTAGCAGACTATCCCGGTCTACTCTCCTCCTTGGACCTATTGGTCTACCTGTCTGCCGGCTCAGACGCCACCTGTCGTACGGTCTTCGAGGCCATGGCCTGTGGTGTTCCCGTGGTTGCCTCGGAGATCGGTGACATGAGGTACCTGCTCGAGGGTTGCGGCGCCGTTGAGAACGAGGACCTGCCGAGCACCATTCTGCCCTTCCTCACCTCTCCCCGTTTCAGGAGGATCCACGGGTGTAGAGGAAGAGAGAGGGCATCTCGCAGCCTGGGAGTTCGCGAGAGGGCCAAGAGGATCCTTCACCTGGTAGAAGGGCTGGGAAAGGAAGGGGACGAGGGAGATAAAGGGCTCTCGGTTCTGCAGGTCATCTCGCGAAAGGGATGCGACAGCGGAGGAGGTCTTCAGGCCCTTCAACTCGCCGCCGCCCTGCGTTCGAAGGAAGTAGAGACCACCTTCTCTGCCAGGGAAGAGGGAAGCTGCTCCAAGAGAAGCCGGGAACTCGGGGTGCCCTTCGAGGCCATCCCAATGAGGTCCGAGTGGGACCTCATCTCCCTCGTCGCCCTGATGAGGCTGGTACTCAAGAAAGGGGCGAGGGTGATTCACGTCCACAAGGGACTGGCACACTCCCTCGCTCTGGGCGCGGCATGGCTGCTTCCATCCACGCCGGCAGTGGTAGCCAACCGGGGAGTATCCTTCCCCCTGGAACCCTGGAACCTCTGGCGCTACAAGTCGCCCCTAACCAGGGCCACCGTGGCGGTATCCCACTCGGTGGCAGAGGGTCTGATCGCCCAAGGGGTCTCTCCCGAGAAGGTGAAGGTGATCTACGGCTCGGTGGACCTCCACCGCTTCTCCAGAAAGCGAGGAGCAGGGCTAAGGGAAGAGCTGGGAATCCCCGAAGACGCGTTCCTGGTGGGATTCATCGCCGCCATGAGACCCTGGAA
>CAZMTB010000049.1:0-5467 GCA_964569095.1 uncultured Aquificales bacterium | reverse complement strand
ACCCATTTAAACCCTTCTTTCTTGAACCATGCCCTCTGGCGCTTGGAGTATCCCCAGGTTGCCTTCTCTATCTCTCTCTTTGCCTCTTCCAGCGATAATAGCCCCTGAAGGTGCTGAACTGCCTGCTTGTACCCTATGGATCGCAGGGGAGGGGAGTCTTGCGGGTATCCCATGGCCAAGATGCCCTGGGTCTCTTCGATCAATCCCTCTTTCACCATGCGCTCGGTTCTCTCGGTTATCCTCTGCTTCAGGGTCTCTCTGGGAAGGTCAAGGGCTATGGTTATTGGGCGAAACCGCTCCTTGGGCTTCCACCGGGCGAAGTGAGAAGGGGGTTTCCCCGTGAGCTCCAGGATTTCGAGGGCCCTCACGATCCTGATCCGGTCCTTGGGCGATACTTTCTGGACGTACTCGGGATCTACTTGCATCAGCTTCTGGTACATTGTCCCTGCCTCGCCGGAGTTCCACCTCTTCTCGAGCCAGTCTCTCACCTCGGGATCCTTGGGGGTGGGTATGGATAGCCCCCACAGCAGGGCCTTGATGTAAAGGCCCGTGCCTCCTACCACGATGGGAAGCTTTCCTCGTTTCCCGATTGAGAGTACCATGGTCTCCGCCAGCTTCTCGTACTCTCCCGCGTTGAACTCGGTGTCTGGCTCCAACAGGTCGTATAGGTAGTGGGGCACCACTCTTCTCGACTCCAGAGAGGGCTTGGCAGAGCCCACGTCGCAGTGCTTGTAGAGCTGTACCGAGTCGGCGTTGATTATCTCTCCCCCCAGCCTGGTTGCCACCTCTACAGCCACCTCGCTCTTTCCCGTGGCGGTGGGTCCGGCAATCACCAGGACCGTTAGGGGATCCTTTACCCTTCTCTCTTCCAGCGGGGACTCCTCTTCTCGAAGAACGCCCTGGCCCCTTCCTCGAAGTCGGGATGGAAAAGGCAGGTTCCGAATACCGAGTTGAGGAAGGCTATGTTTGGTGAGGGACTTGAAAGCTCGTTCAGCACTGCCCTGGTCATGGAGATGGCGTTGGGGCTGTTTCGGGCTATCCTTTCTGCAAAGGAGAGGGCGGTCTTCATCACCTCATCCTTCTCTACCACCGCGTTTAGCATTCCTGCCTTCTCCAGCCGCTCCAGGGGTATTGGGTCGGCGGTGAGGAGGAACTCCCTGGCGTAACCCGATCCCACGGTCTCTACCAGCCTGGCTATGCCCAGCCACTCCACCGCCAGTCCCAGCCTCGGCAAGGGTATGCCGAGAACAGCGTCGTCGGCTGCCACCCGGATGTCGCAGGATATGGCCACCATGAAGCCGCCCCCCAGGGCGTATCCTTCAATGGCAGCGATTAAAGGTACCGAGAGCTGGGACATGGTAAGAAAGCATTGATGCACCGCCTCGCTGTAGCTGTGGGCCTTCTTTGGAGACGAACGGTACTCCATCATCTCCTTGATGTCTGCCCCTGCTCCGAAGTGGCCTCCTTCTCCCCTTAGCACTATCGCTCTAACCTCAGGGTTCTCGCTTAGGCTCAGCAGGGTTATGGGTAGAGCCTTCCACAGGGCGAGGTTGAAGGCGTTCTTCACCTCGGGCCTGTGGAAGGTGACGATTGCAACCTGGTTTTCTACCTTTGATATTATCAACTCTTCCATCTTTTCTCCTTTCTTCTCTCAAAAAAGACAATTTTTCCTCGAGGGTGGTTGTATCCAATAGAGTTGGTATGTAGCAACTCTATATATCTTTATCTTTGCTTCTCGTTTGCCGATGTGATACTGGAGATATTGGTGATTGAAGAATAACGAAGTTTTGGAGGTGAGAGACGTGGCTGATAGTAGCTGCTACAATCTGGATCCTTCCCTGGATGCTACAAAGGACCATCTGCTTTTTGATGACGGAACGCACAGGGTGGTCTACCTGGGGACTCAGGGTGCTAGCAAAGGGGATGTTGAGGTAAACTCATACCTGATAATAGACGATAACAAGGCTCTCCTGGTGGACCCAGGAGGATACAAGATATTTCCAAAAGTCATCTCTAACATATCCAAATACATAGATCCAAAAAGAATAGAGTACATATTCATGTGTCATCAGGATCCCGACGTGGCTGGTAGTCTTCCATTGTGGAGGAAGATTTCGAATGCCAAAGTGGTGGTGCACTGGTTATGGGTGCGTTTTCTGCCCCACTTTGGTTTTGACAACGTGGAGCACCTCTCCCATCCCTTGCCCGACGAGGGCGAGAGCCTCACCCTGAGCAGGTCCACCCTTGAATTTATCCCCGCCCATTTCCTTCACAGCCCAGGACACTTCTCCCTCTACGACAGGGTTAGTGGATTCCTCTTTTCCGGGGACATAGGAATAGCCCTTCTGGATGCTCCTATGCTGGTGGTTGACAGCATGGAGTCCCACATCTCCTCCATGAAGGCCGTGCACGAGAGGCTCATGTCCTCCTCCAAGGCCATGAAGGTGTGGCTGGACAAGGTGAAACTCCTTAAAATAGAGGCGGTGTTACCCCAACACGGCTCTATAATTCCGGGGAGCAACGTGCCCAGGTTCTTTGCCTTTCTCGAGTCCCTGCGGTGCGGGATAGACCTGATGTAGGGAGGGGGAAATGGGAAGAAACAGGTTGATAGAGGATCTCTCAAGGGTCTTGTCTGACGCAGTGAGGCTCGAGGCCTCAAACAGGGAGACCTCCCGCATCGTGGAGGAGATTGCCCAGCAGGTTATGGAGAAGTTCACCGAAAACAACAAGGTGATAATGGAAAACATAGAGAACCTATCACGCATAGTGGAGGAGTTGGAGAGGTTCAAAGAGGACTTTTTGCCCTTCTTCCAGCGTTTTGAGATGTTTGCCAAAGAGTTTAACAGCCTGGTGGAGAACCTGAAGTACGTATCCAAGATCAGTGATGACATAGGACGCGTGGCCAAACACACCAAGATAGTGGCCCTGAATGCTGCCATAGAGGCTGCCAAGGCGGGAGACAAGGGACGGGGATTCTCGGTGGTGGCAGGTGAGGTGGGCAGAATGGCTGTTCAAACCATGAACCTTACTGAGGAGATCAGCGAGTTCAACGAGAAGGTGATGGGAGAACTTGAGACTCTCAGGGAGGCCCTTGGCGTACTGGACAAGATAGGAGAAGGAACCCGCATGCTGGGCAAGGACGTTGACGAGATAGTGGAGATAAGCAGCCTTTTAGACGAGATCTCCGAGGATCAAGAGCTTCTGGCCCATGACATTAAAGGGCTCTACGGCATCTCCCTTATACTCACCATGTTTTACAACTTGCACTTGGAGTCTAGCAGGGATCTTGCGGAGATCTTGGTAGAGGCTAGCGGCCAGGAGAGCTGATTCGGTCAGGTCTCTTTTCGTTCCCAGCAGTGAACCCCTTCTCTTCCAGGGTCTTAGAGTATGACAGGTGGTTTGAGGAGAACCGGGATATATACCGCGCCGAGTTGGAGGCGGTGAGGCTTCACCTTCCGAGGGATTCTACCCCCTCTTTGGAGGTTGGGGTGGGAACGGGAAGATTCGCTGCCCCCCTGGGTGTGGAGGTGGGACTTGATCCTTCATTGGAGATGCTTCACGTTGCCAAGAGGAGGGGGATTGGGCCCGTTGTTGGAGTGGGGGAGAATTTGCCCTTCTCCTCTGGTTCCCTAGCCCTAGTTCTGGCGGTTACAACCCTATGCTTTTGCAGGAATCCCTTCTTGGTGCTTGAGGAGATGAGAAGGGTTCTGAAGAGGGGCGGCAGGGCGGTGGTTTCCATAATAGACCGAGACTCTCCCCTTGGTTCCCTCTACGAAAAGAAGAGAGAGAGAAGCCCTTTCTACGGTCACGCCGTCTTTCTTGGAGCAGGTGAGCTCTTCGAGATGATGGAAGCGGCTGGGTTTGTAAACCTTGAATCCTCACAGACCCTGTTCGGCACCGCCTTGGAGGAGGTTTCCACGGAGGTTAGGGAGGGTAGTGGCGATGGGGGATTTGCCGTGGTGAGCGGGGTTAAGGGTTAGCGCTGTGGCACGTCTTTTTGGAATGGTTGCGGCGACTCCTGTAGAGGCGGGGGCAATACTGGATGCCCTTGGTGGCGTCTCCGAGGAGTTCAGGGTTGGACATGTGGGCATCTACTCTGGTTCTCTTGGCGGCAGCAGGGTTCTGGTCTCGGTGTCGGGTATCGGAAAGACCAACGCCGCCGTTGCCTCGTCCCTTCTGGCCTCCCGGTTTGGGGTGGGGCACCTGGTGAGCGTGGGTATAGCCGGGGCCTATCCCGGTTCTGGGTTGGAGCCAGGTGAGGTTGCCCTTGCTACCTCTGAGACCTACGCCGACGAGGGATGCCTTTCACAGCACGGTTGGTTGGACATGGAGGATATGGGAAGTCCCCTGGTGGAGGTGGATGGCATGCGTTTCTACAGCAGTTTTCCCACGGTGGTGCCCCCTTGGACATCCCTGCCCTCGGGCCCTTTCTTGACCCTATCCACGGTGACTGGTACCTGGGAGGTTTCAGAAAGGCTGGTTAGGCGTTTCCCCGGTGCCCTTTGCGAGAGCATGGAGGGTGCGGCGGTGGCCCATGTTGCTGCCCTGTTCGGGATCCCCTGCACGGAGGTGCGGGGCGTAAGCAACATGGTGGGTCCCCGCCATAGGGAGGCGTGGCTGGTTGATGAGGCCGCCTATAACGCCCAAAGGGTGGCTTTGGAGCTGCTGGATAGGTATTTTGACGAGTAGGAGGAGCTAAATGGCGGATATCAGAAAGGCGGTTGAGGAGGCACTGGAACAGGTGAGGCCTGCATTGCAGGCAGACGGTGGAGATGTCGAGCTGGTGGAGGTGGAGGGCGACGTTGTGAAGGTGCGCCTCACTGGTGCCTGCGGCACCTGTCCCTTTGCCCAGATGACCCTTAAGGCGGGTATAGAGGCGGTACTCAAGAGAATGGTTCCCGAGGTGAGTTCCGTAGAGGCGGTTTAAGACTCCTTAGGGGGAGAGGCGGTGCTTGATCGCCTTCGGGAGAACCCCATTGCCTTGGCAGGGGGCGCTATTGTGGTCTTCATGATGATGGTCTCCCTGCTGGCACCCCTACTCGCGCCGTACGATCCCTACGCCATAAATCCCAACGCGGTTCTTCAGCCCCCTTCCCTACACCACCTTCTTGGAACGGACCACTTGGGTAGGGACCTGCTTTCCCGGATGATATACGGTGCCCAGGTCTCGTTGAAGGTGGGTTTCGTGTCGGTGGGCATTGCCACGGTTGTGGGGTGCCTGGTGGGTGCCGTTGCGGGGTTTTACGGTGGATGGGTGGATGCCCTGCTCATGCGCCTGGTGGACATCATGCTCTGTTTTCCCACCTTCTTTCTGGTGCTGGCCGTGCTGGCCGTGCTCGAGCCCAGCATATGGAACATCATGGCGGTGATCGGGATAACCTCGTGGATGGGCATTGCCCGCCTGGTGAGGGCGGAGTTTCTCTCGTTGAAGGAGAGGGAGTTCGTAATGGCAGCCAGGGTGTTGGGA
>CAZMTB010000048.1:0-8834 GCA_964569095.1 uncultured Aquificales bacterium | reverse complement strand
TTTTGCCCTCTTTATGGCCCCCGGAGCGGGTCTTAAGTCGTGTAGTCTCATGGTCAAAAAGCCTCCTTAGCTCACTCCTCTATCTCGCGAACCTTAACCAGATGGGCCACCTTTCTCACCATCCCCCTGATGCAGGGGTTGTCCTCGTGTATCACCCTCTGCCTGGGCTTTCTCAACCCCAGGCACCTCAAGGTGCCGATCTGGTCTTTCCTCTTTCCCGCAAGTCCTCTAACCAAGGTTATCTCTAATCGTCCCATACCCTTCTCTCCTGATCCGTGAAAACCCGTTTAGAAAAAGAGCTCTTTCCTGGTTTTACCCCTCATCTTCGCCACCTGGTCCACGCTGCGCAGCATCTCGAACCCCTTGAACGTGGCCTTAACCAGGTTGGTGGGGTTGTGGGAGTTGAGGGACTTGGTGAGTATGTCGCTTATTCCGGCCAGCTCCATCACCGCCCTGACGCTACTTCCCGCGATAACCCCGGTACCAGGGGCCGCAGGCTTAAGCAGGATGGTGCTTGAGCAGAACGTGCTCTGCACAGTGTGGGGAATGGTACCCTTCTCGGTTATGGGCACCCTGATGAGGTTCTTCTTGGCCTTCTCTATTCCCTTCCGTATGGCATCGGGCACCTCGCGGGCCTTGCCTATCCCGTATCCCACAACGCCGTTCTTGTCGCCAACCACCACCAAGGCGGTAAACTTGAAGTTCTTGCCTCCCTTAACCACCTTGGCGACTCTATTTATGAAGACAACCCTGTCTTCCAGTTCCATGCTGCTGTCAGGTTTGACCCTCTCTATCACAAGGCAACCTCCCTCTAAAATTCCAGTCCTGCCTCACGGGCACCCTCGGCAAGGGCCTTCACCCTGCCGTGGTAGATGTACCCGCCTCGGTCGAACACCACCTTGGTGATGCCCTTGGCCTTGGCCTTCTCGGCCACGAGTCTGCCAACCTCCTTGGCGCCCTCTATGTTGCTCCCCCTCTTGTCTGAAGGGAACTCCTTGTCAAGGCTCGACGCCGACACAAGGGTTCTTCCCACCGTATCGTCTATCACCTGGGCATAGATGTGGCAGAGACTCCTGAAGACCACCAACCTCGGGCGCTCGGCGGTTCCTCTGATCTTCTTCCTGACTCTCTTGTGCCGTCTCAGTCTCGCTTCACGGGGTTTAAGCCTTGCCATTCTTCAAGTCTCCTCTTTCCAGGCCTACTTGCCGGCCTTGCCGGCCTTGCGGCGCACGTACTCGTTCTCGTACCTTATCCCCTTGCCCTTGTAGGGCTCGGGAGGCCTGAATGCCCTTATCTCTGCCGCAACCTGACCCACCTTCTCCTTGTCTATTCCCGAAACCACCACGCGGGTGGGAACCGGGGTGGTTATGGTTATTCCCTCGGGAATGGGATAGACCACGTCGTGGGAGAAACCGAGCTGAAGCCTAAGCTCCTTGCCCTTAACCTCTCCCCTGTAACCCACTCCCACCATGTCGAGCACCTTCTCGAACCCCTGGGTGACCCCTATCACCATGTTTGCGAGCAGGGTTCTGGAGAGCCCGTGGAGGGACCTGTCGGTCTTTGTGGTTCCCCTGGGCTTTACGGTTACGGTGTCACCATCCTTCTCTATTATCATCCTCTCCGAGAAGGTGCGCTCGAGCTCACCTTTCGGACCCTTCACCTTCACGTAGTTGCCGTCTATGGTGACCTCTACACCCGAGGGTATCTTTATGGGCATGCGTCCGATCTTAGACATGGCTGATACCTCTCATCACCAGATCTCGCAGAGTATCTCGCCACCTATACCCAAGCGGCGGCACTCCTTGTCGCTCTTTATGCCCTGTGAGGTGGATATTACCGCTATGCCCAGACCGTCCATCACCCGGGGCATATCCTTGGCCTTCACGTAGAGGTGCCTTCCGGGCTTGCTGATCCTCTTGAGCCCCCTGATCACGCTCTCGCCCTCGTAGTACCTCAGAGTGACCACGATAAGGTCCTGGGGAGAACGCTTCTCCACCTTGAAGTCGTCGATGAACCCCTCCCTCTTCAAGAGCTCCAGTATGGTCACCTTGAGCTTGGAAGCGGGTATCACCACCTTCTTCTTCTTCACCATGAGGGCGTTGCGAATGCGGGTAAGCATGTCTCCAATGGGATCGTTAACCATCATGGGCCACCTCACCAGCTCGCCTTTCTAACCCCAGGTATCTTCCCCTGCAAGGCCAGGGTCCTGAAGCATATGCGGCACATGTCGAAACGCCTAAGGTAGGCCCTCGCCCTACCACAAATGGGACACCTGTTTCTGCGGCGAACCTTGAACTTAGGCTCCTTCTTCATCCTCTCCATCTGGCCTTTCCTAGCCATTGCTCTCTACCCTCCTACGTCTGAAAGGCATCCCCATCTTCTCCAGCAGGACCTTCGCCTCTTCGTCGGTCTTGGCGGTGGTCACGATAGAGACGGAGAGGCCCCTCACCTTCTCCACCTTGTCGTAATCGATCTCGTGAAAGATGATCTGTTCTTTCAGCCCTAAGGTGTAGTTTCCCCTGCCGTCGAAGGAGTTGTCGCTCACCCCTTGGAAGTCCCTGACTCGGGGAAGGGCTATGCTGAAGAGCCTGTCGAGAAACTCGTACATCCTCTCTCCCCTGAGGGTGACTGCCACCCCAATGGGCATACCCTTTCTCACCTTGAACGAGGCTATCGAGCGTTTGGCCCTGCGCACATAGGGGCGCTGGCCTGCGATGAGTGCCAGCTCCTCCATGGCGGTCTCAATCACCTTTGGGTTCTGCACCGCCTCACCCAGGCCGATGTTCAACACCACCTTGGTCACCTTGGGCACCTGCATGACGTTCTTGTAGTTGAAGGCCTTCATGAGCTCGGGCATAACCTCTTTCTGGTACTTCTCTCTCAGCCGTGATGCCATAACCTCTTCTACTCCTCGTCAATCACTCTATGATCTCGCCACACCGTTTGCAGAGACGCCTCTTGGTGCCGTCCTCGAGAAGAGAGAAACCCACCCTGGTGGGATCACCGCACTTGGGACAGACCAGCATCACGTTGGATATGTGTATGGGCGCCTCCTTCTCTACTATGCCTCCCTTATGGGCCTGAGAGGGCGGGGTGTGGCGTTTAACCACGTTCACGTTCTCCACCAACACCCTGGACTTGGCGGGAAAGACGCGCAAAACCTTTCCCCTGCGTCCCTTGTCCTTTCCCGCGATCACCATCACCGTGTCGTCTCTCTTTATCTTGGCCATCTCTACCACCCTCACAGAACCTCAGGGGCCAAGGAGATGATGCGCATGAATCCCTTGCGCCTCAGCTCTCTCGCCACGGGCCCGAAGATGCGGGTACCCATTGGCTCTCCCGAGGGTTTCACCAGTACCACGGAGTTGCGGTCGAACCGGATGTAACTGCCATCCTGCCTGCGCGCCTCCTTGGCGGTTCTAACCACCACTGCCCGGTGCACCTCGCCCTTCTTCACTGTGCCATCGGGCAAGGCCTCTTTCACAGCTACAACCACCAAGTCTCCCAGCCGGGCGTACCTCTGGGAACTACCTCCCAGCACCCGTATGCACAGGGCCTTCTTAGCACCGGTGTTGTCTGCCACCTCAACCATTGTCTGGGGTTGTATCATCGCCAGGTATCTCCTTCCTCTCCAGAATCTCTTCAACCACCCAGCGCTTATGCCTGCTCAAGGGGCGAGACTCCCTTATTCTCACCCGGTCACCAACTCTGCACTGGTTCTCGGCATCGTGCGCCATGAATTTACGGCTTCTTTTGATGATCTTCTTGAACCGCGGATGCATGAATCTGCGCTCCACCAGCACGGTAACCGTCTTGTCCATGGCATCGCTCACCACCACGCCGCTCAGACGCATCCCCTTCTTCATCTCAATCCCTCTCTTCCGCAAGAGCGCGCTCACGAAGAATGGTCTTCACCCTGGCAAGGTCCTTCCGCAGGGCCTTGTAAGCCGCCGGACTATCGAGTTTTCCAAGGGCCTTGTTGAAGCGCATCTCCATTATGGACTTTTTCAGCTCCGCCTCCTTCTGGCGGAGAACCTCGGTATCCAATTCCCTAAGCTCAGAGGCCTTCATGGTGATCTCTCCTCTACCTGCTCAGGATCCTGGTCTTGATGGGCATCTTCGAAGCGGCCAACCTCAACGCCTCCTTGGCCACCTTCTCCTCCACCCCGGCGATCTCGTACAAGACCCGTCCCCTTTTTACCACGGCAACCCAATATTCAGGACTGCCTTTTCCCTTGCCCATTCGCGTCTCGGCGGGCTTCTTCGAGACGGGCTTGTCGGGAAAGACCCTTATCCAGATCTTTCCTCCCCTCTTCACGTGACGGGTCATGGCAACACGCCCCGCCTCTATCTGCTGGGCAGTGAGCCAGGTGGGTTCAAGGGCCTGTAGCCCAAACTCTCCAAAAGAGATGTCAGAGCCACGGGCTATGCCCTTCATCCTACCCCGCTGCTGTTTGCGAAACTTAACCTTCTTAGGAGCCAACATCGGTCTTCTTCTCCTCCTTGTCAGAAGAGACAACCTCACCCTTGAAGATCCACACCTTAACTCCAATCACCCCGTACTTGGTGTGGGATTCGGTTGTTCCGTAGTCTATGTCTGCCCTGAGGGTGTGAAGGGGCACCCTTCCCTGCCTGTACCACTCGCGCCGGGCCATCTCGGCACCACCCAGCCTACCGGCACAGCTTATCTTCACTCCCTGGGCACCAAACTTCAGAGCGGTGTTGACCGCTCTCTTCATGGCCCTTCTGAACGCCACTCGTCTCTCAAGCTGCATGGCAACGTTCTCTGCCACCAGCTGGGCGTCGGTCTCGGGAATGGGCACCTCCATTATGTTGAGAATCACCTGCTTATCGGTGAGAGATGCGAGTTCCTTCTTTTTCTTGTCTACCTCAGAGCCCTTCCTTCCTATGACGATCCCGGGACGGGCGGCGTAGATGTCTATCTTTATCTTCTTGGTGGCACGCTCTATCTCTACCCTGGATATACCCGCGTGATAAAGACGCTGCTTCAGGTAGTTTCTTATTCTGAGATCCTCGTGCAGGTTCTTTGCG
Source organism: uncultured Aquificales bacterium (assembly GCA_964569095.1). Taxonomy (GTDB): domain Bacteria; phylum Thermosulfidibacterota; class Thermosulfidibacteria; order Thermosulfidibacterales; family JALWSI01; genus JALWSI01. The sequence continues at coordinate 3,782 of CAZMTB010000048.1, read as the reverse complement.
TACTCGCGTTTGCTGGCAAACCAGCGAGAATCCCAGTCCCTAATAATGCCTAAGCGAAACCCTATAGGATGAACCTTCTGACCCAAGCCATCACCTCCCGGTACGCCGTTCGTCAAGAACGATAGTGATATGACTCGTTCTCTTCCTGATCATGGTGGCCCGCCCCATTGCACGGGGTCTGTACCTCTTCAACACGGGACCCCCGTCCACCATGATCTCCCTGATGTAGAGTGCATCAGGATCCTCTATGTCTGGGCTGGCCTCTGCGTTTGCCACCGCAGAGGTGAGCACCTTCTCTATCACCTTGCACGCCCTTCGGGGAACAAAGCTGAGGATGTTCATGGCCTCCTCCACATCCTTGCCCCGGATCATGTCGGCTATAACCCTTGCCTTTCGGGGCGACACGCGGAGATAACGACCAACCGCTCTCACCCCTGGGCTCTTCTTACGCGTGGTAGCCATCTCGCCTCCTTAGCGCACCTTTCCTTTTTTACCCTTCTTGTCTGCCCCGTGTCCCCTGTAGGTGCGGGTTGGGGCAAACTCCCCCAGCTTGTGTCCTATCATCTGCTCTGTGACATAAACGGGAACGAACTTCCTCCCGTTGTGAACTGCAAAGGTATGACCCTCAAACTCAGGTATAATGGTAGACCTGCGGGACCAGGTCTTGATAACCTTCTTCTCGCCCCGCTTCTCCATCTCTTCCACCTTCTTGAGCAGCTTGGGGTCAACATAGGGTCCTTTCTTAATGGATCTCGCCACGGTCTCCCTCCCTCACTTAGGCCTTTCGCCTTCTCACGATGAACTTGTCAGAGTACTTGCCCTTCTTGCGGGTCTTGTGACCCTTGGTGGGCACTCCCCAAGGTGTGACGGGATGACGACCCTTGGTTCGTCCCTCGCCTCCACCGTGTGGGTGATCAACGGGGTTCATGGCGGTTCCACGAACGTGGGGATTTCTCCCCAGCCACCTGTTCCTACCCGCCTTGCCCAGCACGATGTTCTCGTGTTCCATGTTGCCCACCTGCCCCAGGGTGGCCTTGCACTTAACAGAGAAGAGCCTTATCTCGCCAGAGGGCAGCTTCACGTGGGCCATTCCACCCTCTTTTGCCATCAACTGGGCGTAGGCCCCTGCGCTTCGCACCATCTGCCCACCCTTCCCCGGGGTGATCTCGAGGTTGTGTATGAAGGAACCCAGGGGAATGTTCTCCAAAGGCAGGGCGTTGCCCACCTTCACCTCTGCGTCGGGCCCGGAAGAGACGATGTCTCCCACCGATAGGCCCTCAGGGGCAATGATGTAGCGTTTCTCACCGTCGAGGTAGTGGAGAAGGGCTATGCGTGCAGACCTGTTGGGATCGTACTCTATAGCCGCCACCTTTGCGGGAACGCCGTCCTTGTCCCTGCGAAAGTCTATCAGGCGGTAGCGCCTCTTGTGTCCGCCCCCCCTGAACCTGACGGTTATTCTTCCCTTGTTGTTCCTTCCTCCGGTCTTCTTCAGAGGCCTAAGCAGAGACTTCTCGGGCTCGGTTTTGGTTATCTCTGCAAAGTCCGAGAAAGACATGAAGCGACGACCGGGAGAGGTAGGTTTACATCTTCTCACACCCATGGTTTACACTCCCTCGAAGAGGTCAATGGTGTCGCCGGGTTTCAGCTTCACCATGGCCTTCTTCCAGTCTTTCTTTTTGCCCCTTATGAACCTGAACCTCTTGGTCTTACCCTTGACGTTCAAGGTGTTAACAGAGAGCACCTTCACACCAAAGAGCTGCTCCACAGCCTTCTTTATCTCTGACTTGTTGGCCTTTGGATGCACCTCGAAGGTGACCACGTTGGAGCTCTCCTTTATCTCCATGCTCTTCTCGGTGATGATGGGGCGGATTATTATCTGGTATGGATCGTTGCGCATCTTCATGAGAGCCTCTCCTCTATCATGTCCACTGCTGCCTGGGTGCACAGCACAACCTCGGCATTGAGGAGGTCGTAAACGTTCAGACCCTCCACGGGGACCACCTTTACGAAGGGAAGGTTGCTGGTGCTCCTGTCAAGGAAGAAGTCGATCTGGGGCACCACGATGAGAAGCTTCTTCTCCCAGAGTCCCAGCGATTGAAGCATGGCCTTGGCACTCTTGGTCTTGTGGTCCTCCAGCCTCAGCTCGTCCACCACCACTATGTCACCATCCTTCAGGCGGGCAGTCAGGGCAGAACGAAGCGCAGCCCTTCTGGCCTTCTTTGGCAACTTTGTGGCGTAGGAGCGAGGACGGGGTCCAAACACGGTTCCACCGCCTACCCAATGTGGAGCCCTGATGGAACCCTGCCTTGCCCTGCCGGTCCCCTTCTGGCGCCAGGGCTTCCTGCCACCGCCCCGCACCTCTCCACGGGTCTTGGTGCAAGCGGTTCCTGAACGCTTGGCGTTCATCTGCCACTTCACGGTTTCGTAGAGGAGGTGCCTGTTGATAGGGGCGTCGAACACCGCGGCAGAAAGCTCCCTCTCTCCCGCCTTCTCTCCTGAAACGTTGATCACTTCCACCACAGCCATGGTTATCTACCCTTCATCCGTCTTATGACGAGCAGGCCGTTCTGGGGACCGGGAACGCTCCCCTTCACCAGAAGAAGGTTCTTGTCGGGAATCACCTCTACCACCTCGAGGCCCCTTACTGTCACCTTCTTGTTGCCCATCTGGCCCGCCATCCTCAAACCCTTGAAGACCCTTGCGGGAAAGGTGTGCTGACCAATGGCACCAACGGTACGGTGGTACCTCGAGCCGTGGCTGTCACGCATACCACTAAAACCGTGGCGCTTCATGGCCCCCTGGAAACCCTTTCCCTTGCTCTTGCCGGTGACCGCAACCTTGTCACCCTTCTCGAAGATCTCCACGGTCACCTCTTTTCCCTCTTCCAGCTCGGAGATGGACTCCTCGTTCACGGGGAACTCCCTGAGAACCCTGAAGGGAGGAACCCCTCTCTTCTCGAAGTGTCCGAGAAGGGGTTTGTTGAGATGCTTCCTCTTGGCAGGTATGTACCCCAGCTGCACTGCGGTGTAACCGTCTTTATCCTTGGTGCGTTTGCACACCACGGTGCAGGGACCTGCCTCGATCACCGTGACGGGTATCACCATCCCGTCCTCGGTGAACACCTGAGTCATACCTATCTTCTTACCCAATATGCCTTCTATCATAGTCTCCACCCTCTATGGGCCACCCCTATGGGGTATCCATCAGCTTAACCTCAACCTCCACTCCTGCAGGAAGATCAAGCTCGCTCAAGGCCTCTATGGTGTCTGTAGTGCTCTCTCTAAGCTCTAGCAGCCTCTTGTGAACGCGAATCTCAAACTGCTCCCGAGACTTCTTGTCAATGTGGGGCCCCCTCAAGACCGTGTACCTGCTTATCTTGGTGGGCAGGGGTATGGGCCCGGCAACCTTGGCTCCTGTGCGCACAGCTGCCTTCACGATCTCTTCGGCGGACTTGTCCAGAACCTTGTGATCGTAGGCCTTAAGCTTTATGCGCATCCACTGCGTTGCCATACCCTTAATCCTCTATCACGTCGGTGACCACACCTGCCCCAACCGTGCGACCACCCTCTCTAACCGCAAACCTTAATCCCTTCTCCAACGCAACCGGATAGATCAACTCTGCATCCATGTTCACGTTGTCTCCAGGCATCACCATCTCTACTCCCTCAGGCAAAATCACCGTACCAGTAACGTCCGTCGTCCTAAAGTAAAACTGAGGCCTGTACCCAGGGAAAAACGGCGTGTGACGACCACCCTCCTCCTTCGTCAACACATATACCTCA
>CAZMTB010000047.1:0-7438 GCA_964569095.1 uncultured Aquificales bacterium | reverse complement strand
TGCCCATTATGCTCTTCATGGTGGTCGACTTGCCCGCCCCGTTTCGCCCCAACAGGCAGACCACCTCCCCCTGGGCCACCTGGAGGCTCACCCCCTGGAGCACGTGGCTGTCCCCGTAGTAGGTGTGGATCTCTCTAACATCAAGCATCAAGGCTGCCTCCGAGGTAGGCCTCCCTCACCCGGGGATCGGCGCTTATCTCCTCCGGCGTGCCCACTGCGAGCACCTCTCCCTGGTGAAGCACCAGGATGCGCCGCGCCATGGAGAAGACCACCTTCATGTCGTGCTCGGTCAGGAAGAAGGTGACGGGGGTCTCCGCGTCGAGGCGCTGGATCATCTGGACCATCCGCTCGGTCTCCTCGGGGGTCATCCCGGCTGTGGGTTCGTCCAGCAGGATCATATCAGGGTCAGTGGCCAGGGCTATGCCTATCTCCACCAGCCTCTTGTCCCCGTAGGCGAGGAAACGGGCCTCCTCCTTTGCCCTGTGGGCTATCCCCAGCATCTCGAGAATGCCGTGGGCCTCCTCCAGGAGCTCCCGGTAGAAGCCAAGGGGCTTCAGCATGCTCAGGCCCTTACGGTGCTTCGAGACAAGGGCCGCCAGTATGTTCTCCTCCACCGTGTTCTCGAGAAAGATGTTGGTGATCTGGAACGAACGGCTCAATCCCAGCCTGGAGACGGCGTGGGGCGGAAGGCCAGTGATGTCGGTACCTTTGAAGACCACACGCCCAGAGCAGGGCTTGTACCTTCCCGTTACCGCGTTGTAGAAGGTGGTTTTACCCGCCCCGTTGGGGCCAATGAGGGCGGTTAGCTCCTTGGGCCTAACCTCTACGCTCACCTCCCTCAGGGCCCAGAACTCCCCAAAGCGCACCGAGAGCCTCTCCACCCTCAGGACTGCACCCTCAGCCATTGCCCTCTCTCCTAACCGCTCTGCTTGCCCAGTACACCAAGGTGCCCCACACGCCTCGGGGAAAGAAGAGAACGATGGGTATCAGTATGGCACCCAGAAATATCATCCACGACTGGGTGTACTGGGTGATGAAGTGCTCAAGCAGGAAGAATATGACCGCACCTGCCACGGGCCCCAGAAAGAGACGGGATCCACCGAGAATCGTCATGAGCACGGGCTTTGCCGACATGGTCCAGTGCACCATGGTGGGAGAGGCCATGCGGTCGTAGCAGGCAAAAAGGGCCCCGGCGAGACCAGCGAAGAGGCCCGCTACAACGAAGGCCATCCACCGGTAGAGGGTGGTGTCTATCCCCACGAAGGAGACGCGCTGCACGTTCTCCCTCATGGAGGTGAGCACCAGCCCAAAGGGGGACCGAACCACCAGCCAGAGGAAGAGCACCGACACCAGGAAGATCACCACCGTGAAGTAGTAGAAGGACACCGGAGAGAAGAGGGAGAGGCTGGAGAAGAAAAGGTTCAGCTTAGGCAGCTCAAAACCGGTTATGCCGTCGCTTCCCCCGGTGACGCTGCGCCACTGGTGGGCCAGGGTGAAGACCATCATCCCGAAACCGAGGGTTAGCATGGCAAAGTAGATCTCGTCCAGTCTAACGCAGAAGAACCCTATCACCACCGCTCCCACCGTGGCCACGATCACCCCCACTGCAAGCACGGGCAGTATGGAAAGCCCAAGGTGCTGAATGGCCAAGGCCGCGGCGTACCCTCCCAGGCCGAAGAAGGCGGCGTGCCCAAAGGAGAGCAGTCCCGTGTACCCGAAGAGGAGGTTGAAACTGAGGGCAAATAGGGCAAATATGAGGATCTCGGTGAGCAGGAGCACTGCGAAGACGCTGCCCACCTTGGGGAAGACGAGCAGTCCCACCACCCCTGCCATCAGTCCCAAAGGCTTCAGCAGCTTCACGACAGCTCTCCAAATAGCCCCTTTGGCCTCAGCAGGAGAATGGCGGCGAGAAGCACGAAGGGCAGGGCCATCTGCGCCCGGGGCAGAAACTGAACGCCCAGAGCCTCCACCAGACCCAGAACCACTGCCCCCACGAAGGCACCGGGAAAGCTGCCCAGCCCTCCCACCACCACCACGATGAAGGCGGCAATGATGATGTTGTCGCCCATGGCAGGACCAATTGCCCTCAGCGGCGCAGCCAGCACACCGGCCATCCCGGCAAGGGCCGTTCCAAGGAAGAACACCGTGGTGAAGAGGAGGGGAACGTTTATCCCTACGGCAGCGGCCATCTCCCTGTCCATCGCCGCCGCCCTGATGGTCTTGCCCCAGGCGGTCCGGTTGAAGAAGTACCAGAAGGCCACCGCAACCACAGGTCCAACCACGGCGATGAAGAGGCTGTAAACCGGGTAGGTGTTGCCGAAGAGCTGAACCGTGCCAGAGAGAACCGCCGGGGGCTCAACGCTGTGGTACCCGGCACCCCACAGGATCTTCACACCATCGTCGATTATGAGAAGCAGGCCAAAGGTGAGAAGGAGCTGGTAGGAGAGGTCTCTCCCGTAAAGGGGTCTGAGCAAGGTCACCTCCACCAGCACCCCCAAAATGCCCACCACCAGCGGTGCCACCAGTAGGGCAAGCCAGAAGCTGTGCAGGTAGGGCAAAAGGGCAAGGCAGAGGTATGCACCCAGCATGTAGAAGGAGCCATGGGCAAAGTTGAGCACCCCCATCACACCGAAGATGATGGTGAGTCCCATGGAAATGAGGAACAACAGCATACCGTAGCTCAGGCCGTTCACCAGGTTGATGAGAAAGGTCTCCATCTGCCTCTCCTTCACACCAAACAAAGGGAGGGCACTTGGCCCTCCCCGGGTCGTCTCGTTCTGCTACGCCAGTCTCAATCCAATGAACACCCAGTGGCAGAGGCCGGCGGAGTCACCTCGCTACCCTTGAAGATGAGCATGGGCTTCAGCACGCGGATGGGATACTTGGGATCCGCTGCGGTCTTGCCCCAGGTAACGTCGAGAACCGCTTGGTGGTCCTGGGGCCTGATGTAGATCTTGCCGGCGGGCACCTCAACGGTCAACCCCTCAAGGGCCTTAACCACGGCCTCCCTGTCGGTGGTACCGGCCTTCTCTATTGCCGCCTTCAGGGCATAGACCGCCGCGTAGGCGTTCTGGGCGTTGTAGCTGGGATATACCCCGTAGAAGGACTTGTAGGCCTCTACGAAGTGCCTGTTAACGGAAGAGGGATTGGCCAGGAACCAGTACCTGGTACCCACCCAGAGGCCGGTAGGCATCTGGTCTTTCAAGGCGTAGAGCACCTCGGTTGCAGCGCCGAGGGACATGAGCACCTTGTAACCCTGAGAGAAGAAGCCCATCTTGTTGGCCTGCTTGATGAAGTTAACCAGGTCTCCAGACCAGAGAGAGATGAAGACGCCGTCGGGCTTAGAGGCCATTATGGCAGAGATGTAAGGAGAGTAGTCCTCGGTGGCGATCTTTGGAAAGGCCACCGTCTTCATGAACTTCACCTTGGGATTCAAGGGTTTCAGGTACTTCTGAAAGTACTCCCACGACTGGTGTCCGAAGGCGTAGTCGGGACCAATGGTGGTCCACTTCACCGCACCGGTCTTGGCAGCCACCTTCGCTGCGGCCATCACGTTCTGGTTGATGTTCACGCTGACCCTGAAGGTGTACTTGTTGCACTGCACCCCTGTGACGTCCGGGGTGGCGGCATGGGTGATGATCAAGGGCACCTTCAACTCCTTCAGGTAAGGCACAACCCCTTTGGCCACACCGCTGCTGTCCAGACCAATGAGAAAGTCCACCCCTTCCTCGTACACCAGCTTCCTGATGGCCCTCAGGGCAATGGGGGCCTTGGCGTGGGAGTCCTCGAAGTAGACCTCAAGCTTCTTCCCCAGCACGCCACCGTTCTTGTTTATCTCGTTCACCGCCAGCTCGAGACCCTGCTTGGCAAACTGCCCGTAGGTGGCAGCAAATCCCGAGAAGATGTAGACCGAGCCGATCTTGATGGTTCCCTTGCCCGCAAGGGCCTCTCCCCCACCAAGCATCACCGCGACCACGAATACGGCCGCAACCAGACCTCCAAACAACCTCCTCATCGAGCACCTCCCTATCGTTTTTCTGGAAGGCCGTTCTAAAAGGCGAGCCTTCCAGCCACTCTCCCACAGACTCACAACCTACGATTGTAGGCCACTCCATCTATTTGTCAACCTCGCCAGTAAAAGGGAACCCCGCATCAAACCCCGTTTAGCAGCAGTCAAGCCCGTAAAAGAGAAGGGGTTTTGACTAAACGATAATTATTATCATCCATCTCCCCTTGTATTGATCCACACTTGGGGGTATATTCAGGAAGATACAGGTGAACTTATGTTCAGGAGGTGAGGCGGGAAAGCATAGGTCGGTCGGTTGAAACGGTTCTTGGGCAAGGGCCCGCAAGGTGAGAAACCATGAATAGTTAGGTTCAGGAGGTGTGATTGATGGTAAGGAGAGGAACGAGGTTGATGGTAGGGGCGCTGGTGGTGGTCATGTGCCTGGCAACGGGAAACGCCTTTGCCACCAGTGCAAAAGACGCCAAGATCGAGCTTCTGGCAATGGCCCAGAAGCTGGCCAAGGCGAAGAGGTTCAGCGTGACAATCCGCATGGGATACGACGTGGTGCAGAAGTCGGGACAGAAGATCGAGTTTGGAGAGGTGCGCAAGGTGATACTAGACCGTCCCAACCACCTGCGGGTGGACGTGAAGCAGAGCGACGGGGACATTGGAGGGGCCATCTACGACGGAAAGCGGTTCATTCAGTTCAGTCAGACCTACAAGGTGTACGGCATCCTTGACCTGCCCGACTGGATCAAGAACACCGACGACATGGTGAAGTTCGCGGTGGCAGAGATGGATGTGAGAATCCCATTAGCCCGCATGCTGGTCACAGACTTCCCACAGGAGATCCAGAGGCTCACCAAGGAGGTCTTCTTCGTGGAGAAGGACGTGCTCGGCCCCAAGCCCACAGACCACATTGCAGGCCGCACCGACGAGGTGGACTACCAGGTGTGGATAGGCAAGGATAAGCTGCCCACCCGGGTGGTGATCACCTACAAGAACGAGCCTGGAGAGCCCCAGTTCTGGGCAAACTTCAGCAACTGGAGTTTCAATCCCAAGGTCGGCGCTTCCACCTTCACCTTCACACCGCCAAAGGGGTTCGAGAAGATACCCTTCGTGATTCCCCTGAAGAGAACGGACGTGGCAGGAGAGAACGCGGCCAAAGAGACGAAGGGCAAGGAGAAGTAGGGAGGTGTGTGAGATGAAGAGCATGAGAAGCATCGCAGTTGCGTTAACGGTGATCGCCTTTCTGGGCGTACTGTTCATGGACGGGGCCGCCTTTGCAAGGGGATCCCGGGGAAGAGGGGGCTCAAGGGGCAGGGCCAGGATGAGTAGACCGAGCAGGAGTTTCTCCAGGTCTGGACCAGCAAGCAGGGGCTCCTTCTCCTCCAGCCGCAGGGCCAGGCCCTCGAGCACCAGGAGGGCCCGACCCACCAGGCGCACCCGTCCTGCCAGCACCAACAGGAGAACCCGCCCCGCAAAGACCCGTCCCCAGCGCAAGGAGTACGCAAAGAACCGCTACAACCGCCGGAAGGAGAGGCGCAAGGACAGGGCAGCTGAGGGGAGCAGCCGAAGGCAGAAGGTGCAAGAGCGAGTAAGCGACCGCCAGGAGAAGAGGCAGGAGTTCATCAAGGACCTGCAGGACGATCGCCAGGACTTCATCGAGGATATGCACGACGATCACTGGGACTACCACCACCATCACTACGGCTACGGAAGCAGCTTCGCCGCCGGCGTAGTGGTGGGAAGCGCCGTTACCGCCGCCACGGTGGTCACCACCCTACCCTGCTCCGCCAAGGCGGTGACCGTGGGCGGGGTCACCTACTACAGCTGCGGCTCAACCTGGTACCAGAGGAGCTACTCTGGAAGCAGCGTCACCTACGTGGTGGTTAACCCACCACCTGGATACTGAGCACCCGAAAGGCCCCCGGAAAACGGGGGCCTTTTAGTTGAACACCCCGTAGATCTCAGCCTGGCAGTAAGGACACCTGCCCCCCTCCACCAGGTTCTCCTTCACCCCGAAGAAGGAGCTTCTCTTCACCAGCGCCCTGCCGCACTGGGGACACCAGGTGGTCTGTGCATCGTCGTCCCTTAGATTGCCCAGGTAGACGAAGTGGAGGTGCTCTCTGGCCGCCTCGAAGGCGCGGTAGAGGCTCTCCAACGGCGTGGGAGGCAGGTTCTGCATCTGGTAGCAGGGGAAGAACCGCGACAGGTGAAGTGGTATCTGGGAACCGAGAGAAGAGAGCCACCTGGCAAGTCGCCTCACCTCCTCCGCCTCGTCGTTGCAACCAGGGATTAGCAGGTTGGTGACCTCCACGTGGACGCCAGCGGAGAAGGCCAAAGAGATTGTTCTCTTCACGGTCTCCAGAAAGTCGCCCCCGCAGTACCTCTGGTAGAAGCCCGGCGAGAACGCCTTCAGATCCACGTTCATTGCATCCACCAGGGGAAGCAGCCTCTCCAGGGGCTCTTCATTGATCACCCCGTTGGTCACCAGCACCGTCTTCAGGCCCCGATCCCTCAGCAGAACGGCGGTGTCAACCAGGTACTCAAACCACACCAGGGGCTCGGAGTAGGTGAAGGCCACCCCCCTGGAACCGTCCAGGGATCCAAGCCTTGCCAGTTCTTGGGGAGAGAGGTACCTGCCTCCAACGTCGCGCTGGGATATCTCCCAGTTCTGGCAAAAGGCACACGAGAGGTTGCACCCGTTGCAACCCACCGAGAGTATGCGCGAGCCGGGAAGGAAGTGGTAGAGGGGTTTCTTCTCGATGGGATCGTTGGCGGCAGAGACCACCACCCCGTACCCCGAGGCCATCAACCTGCCCCCACGGTTCTCCCGCACCCTGCACCTACCCCTCCTGCCGGGGGCAACCACGCAGCGGTTAGGGCAGAGGGTACACTCCACCCTCCCCTCCTCCAGAGCGCGCCAGTACTCCGCCTCTCTCACCGGTGCAGAAAGGGCCTCAGTGGAACCTCTCCACCGAGAACCGGTAGAGCTTCACCTTCTCTCCCCTTCCGATACCCGCCTTCGCCATGGCAATGGCAAGCTGCTGCTCCACGGTGTCAACCCCTTCGAGGTCCGGCAGCAAGAGGCCCTTCTTCCACCCCGACTCCACGATCACGCCGTACCTCTTGGGATCCAGCTCCTCCGGACCAGAGACGGGCTCCGGAGGAGAGAGAAGGTCAACCGACACCTCCAGGTGGGGAAGCTCCTGGGGACCAACCGGGGGAAACCTGGGATCCCTGGTTGCAGCGGCAATGGCATTCTCGATCACCTCCAGGGCCACGTTCTCCTTGGTGGGCATAAAGGTGCCTATGCACCCCCTCAACTGTCCCCCCTTCTTGATGGAGACGAAGGCCCCTGCCCTACGCCTCATCTCTTCGGTGAGCTCCTCTGGAGGCTCGATCACCTTGTGCTCCCTCACGAAGGCC
>CAZMTB010000046.1:0-10092 GCA_964569095.1 uncultured Aquificales bacterium | reverse complement strand
GTACCAACCCTTCCAGAAGGTGACCGTAGAGGTTGGCCATCACGAGACCAAAACGGGAGCCAGGGGGCAGGTCACTTAGCTCTCCCTCGATCACCACGATCCTCTTCTCCATGCCGTTGAGAAGGGCGTTGCGCCTGCAGGCCTCCACCGCCCCGGAGGAGGGGTCCACCGCCACCACCTTCTCACACCCCAGGACAAGGGCAGCTATAGCCAGTATCCCCGTACCCGTACCCAGGTCCAGAGCAGATCGTCCCGCAAGATCGTAGCCCTCCAGTAGCCGGAGGCACATGGCCGTGGTCTCGTGTTCACCCGAGCCAAATGCCCCTCGGGTTATCCAGATAGAAGACGGGAACCTCCCACCCCCGTTATCCTCGGCCTCGAGTACCTTCAGCCGATCTCCCTCGAACACAACCACGGGACCTTTCATTTCAAAATCTCCTTTTGAAACAAGCATTTTGACAATCCCAACCTCCCTTGGGTATATAGCTGCCCCAGAGAGAAATATCACCTCGCAAGGAGGAAGAACCATGGGTTTGAACGTTGTTCAGAAGATCCTGAAAGACCATCTGGTTGAGGGGGAGCTCGTTCCAGGGCAAGAGATCGCCATCAAGATAGATCAGACCCTCACCCAGGACGCCACCGGCACCATGGCCGACCTGCAGTTCGAGCAGATGGGGGTCGACAGGGTAAAGACCGACATCTCTCTCAGCTACATCGACCACAAGACCATCCAGATGGGATTCGAAGACGCCGACGACCACCGCTACCTGCAGACCTTTGCGGCCAAGTATGGCCTCTACCTCTCGAAGGCAGGAAACGGCATCTGCCACCAGGTGCACATCGAGAGGTTCGGACGCCCGGGAAAGACCCTTCTGGGCTCTGACTCCCACACCCCCACGGGAGGCGGAATTGGAATGATCGCCATTGGGGCCGGCGGCCTGGACGTCGCCGCAGCCATGGCGGGAATGCCCTTCTACCTCACAGCCCCCAAGGTGGTGGGAATCAAGCTAACCGGAAAGCTGCAGCCCTTCGTATCTGCCAAGGACGTGATCCTAAAGGTCCTCTCCATTCTAACCACCAAGGGCAATGTGGGCTGGATGGCAGAGTACTTTGGCCCCGGGGTTGAGACGTTGTCCGTGCCCGAGAGGGCAACCATAACCAACATGGGAGCCGAGCTGGGAGTGACCACCTCGGTCTTCCCCTCCGACGAGACCACCAAGAGGTTCCTGGAGGCCCAGGGTCGCGGTGACCAGTGGGTAGAAATAAAGGCCGATCCAGACGCCGAGTACGACAAGGTAATAGAGATAGACCTCTCTGAGCTCGAGCCCATGGTTGCCCAGCCCCACAGCCCCGACAACGTCACCACCGTGAGGGAGCTGGCAGGGCTGAAGGTTGACCAGGTGTGCGTGGGTTCGTGCACCAACTCGTCCTACAAGGACCTGATGACCGTGGCCAAGATCCTCGAGGGTAAGAGGGTACATCCAGACCTGGATATGGTGGTGGCCCCCGGTTCCAAGCAGGTCCTGCGCATGATCACCCAGGAGGGCGGCCTTGACGCCCTGCTACACGCGGGTATCCGCCTCATGGAGAACGCGTGCGGTTTCTGCATAGGTGCAGGCCAGGCACCCAGGAACAATGCCGTCAGCGTGAGAACCAACAACAGGAACTTCTACGGGCGCTCCGGAACGGTGACTGCAGGCATCTACCTGGTAAGCCCAGAGACTGCTGCAGCCTGTGCCTTGGCAGGGGAGTTCATGGATCCCAGGGAGCTTCCAGAGAGGTTCGGGGTGAAGTATCCCGACATCCAGGTACCCGACAAGTTCCTCATCGACGACGGTCTGGTGATACCGCCGGCAGAGGACCCGGATTCGGTGGAGCTCTACAAGGGCCCCAACATCAAGGATCCCCCCGGCGGAGAACCGCTGCCCAAGGAGATAGTGGGAGAGGCTACCATCAAGGTGGGAGACAAGATCACCACCGATCACATCATGCCCGCCGGCCAGAGATTGAAGTACCGCTCCAACGTGCCCAAGTACGCCGAGTTCGTGTTCGAGACCACCGATCCAACCTTTGCCTCCAGGGCACTTGAGAACAAGGAGAAGGGGATACACAACATCATAGTGGCAGGCGACTCGTACGGCCAGGGCTCCTCCAGGGAGCACGCAGCCCTCTGCCCCATGTACCTGGGAGTGAAGGCAGTGGTGGCAAAGGCAATAGAACGTATCCACAAGGCCAACCTGGTGAACTTCGGCATACTTCCCCTGCTCTACAAGAACCCCGACGACTACGAGAAGATAGAGCAGGGTGACAAGCTGGTGATTAAGGACGTGCGCAAGGCCCTCATCGAGGACAGGGGCGAGATAATCATGCGTAACGAGACCAAGGGAATAGACATACCCCTCACCTACAACCTCTCGGAGCGCGAGAGAAAGACCATACTCCTGGGCGGCACCATGGCAGTTGCCAAGACCCAGGCAGGAAAGAGCTTCAAGGAGATAGAGATAACCGAGTAGCAATAAGAAGGGGGCGGCTTCCACCGCCCCCTCTCGCCAAAAGCACACTCCGCCACCACAACACATGACAACCCCGAAGCCGGTGGGTTAAGAAAGGCCCTGTGAGCAAGCGAAGAGACATAGGACCCTCACCAGATGCATAACGGGAAGGAGAGCTACTACAGGGTCGCCTTGGTGGCGGTGCTCTCCCTGCTCTCCTTCGTCGGAGTGACCCTGGAGATCCGCTCTCCCCTCTCCATCTCCCCCGTAGCGGTGTTGGACCCCTTCTTTCTCCTCTGGAGCAGAGAGGTTTCCAAAGCAGAGAAGGAGATTAGCAGCGCCCTCGAGATACTGCGCTACTGGGAACATTGGGAGGAAGAGAGGGAGAGGCTGCTGAGGGAGAGAGACGATCTCCTGGTAAGACTCCACTCCACCCAGGAGGCCCTCAGGGAGAACCAGGAGTTGAAGAGGCTGCTTAAACTCAAGCGTGACCTCCCCTACCCAGCCATAGCGGCACACCTCGTCTGCAAGGGAGGCACCCCCTGGAGTCCAACCTTCCTACTCGACAAGGGGGAGAGAGACGGGGTCAAGCGAGGCATGGCAGTGGTCACTCCCCACGGGGTGATGGGAGTGGTGGTGGCCACCTCCCCCCACACAAGCAGGGTGCTGGGAATAACCTCTGTGGACTGCAAGATCCACGTGGAGGACCAGAAATCGAAGGTGAGGGGAATCTTAGAAGGCGACAACGCCGGTGGCCTTCTTCTCAGGTACATTCTCACCGACAGGGAGGTGAAACCCGGCGATCTCCTACTCACAAGCGGCCTGGGAGGCATATTCCCCCGGGGATATCCGGTGGCCAAGGTGACCGAGGTGAAGAGACTGCCGGGGGAGAAGTTTCTCTTTATCAAGGGCAGGCCCACGGCATCGTGGGACGACACCCACTACCTGCTCGTCCTTAAATGGGGGAAGAGGTGAAACTGGCAAAGGTGAAGACCCTTCTCTTCTTGCTCCTACTACCGGTGGTATTGGGGCTGGCTCAGGCATTGACCTCGCCCCGCCACGGCGGAGAATGGCCGCTCCTGGACATCCCCCTGGTGGTGGTTATACTTGCCGCTACCCAGTACCCCTCGCTGAAGGCCATCGCCTTTGGATGGCTCGCAGGCCTTTCACAGGACATCTTCACCGGAGAGCTATTGGGACTAAACGCCTTTGCCAAGATGGTGGTGGCAGTGGGGGTGCTTTTCTGCCTGGGCTGGAGCGAGGTCAAGGGGTTTGGCTTCTCATTGGCCATGGTGGTTGCAGGCACCTTTGCCGAGATACTCGCAGGAAACCTCATGGCATCCCTGGGAGAGAGAGGCACGGTGCCCCTCTGGACGGCCTCTGGACACATGCTTCTGGGAAACGTATTGCTCTTTTCCATACTCTACCTGGCGGTGAGGAGAAGAGATGGAAGAAGGTAGCCCGCTCTTCTGTCCCTACTGCGGGGGAACCCGGCTGATGGAGGGGGAGATCTCCGAGATCCCCTTGGGGCAGCAATCGTGGCTCATCTACCAGTGGAACTGCGAAGACTGCGGCGAGTACTTCAACAAGGTGGTCATCCTGATGGCCGAGGGTGAGGCACGTTCACTGCAGGAGCTGTGGGAGTGAGCAGGATACTCCCCATATTCATGGCCGTTCTTTTCGGGCTGGGGATGCTAAGGGGGCTCTCCCACCGACCATTGTGGGACCCAGACGAGGGTCGCAATGCCGAGGTGGTGAGGGAGGAGATTGTGGAAGGGCATTGGCTAATACCCACCTTCAACGGGGAGCCCCGGCTACAGAAACCCCCTCTCTACTACTGGGTCACCGGAGGACTCTGTGCCTACGGAGGATTGAGGGAGTACACGCTGCGACTCACCTCACTCCTCTCAGCCATGGCAACCCTGGTGTTCACATTCTACCTGGCATCCCTCGTCGTCTCCGTCCAGGCAGCTGCAATGGGCACCCTTATTCTGGCAAGCTCCATCTTCTTCATGCTCTACTCCAACATCGTGATATTCGACATGTTTCTCACCATGCTGTGCACCGCCACCGTCCTCTTCTTCTGGAGATTCCAGATGGGAGGCGGAACCTTCTTCCTCGTTCTCGCATACCTGAGCACGGCCATGGCCTTTCTCACAAAGGGTCCCGTGGGCTGTCTACCCATGGCCTTCATCGCCCTCTACAGGCTCTTCCGCACCGGGCCACCCTTCTGGAGAACCCTCATCTGGGGAGTTCCACTGGTGTGCCTCATCTCTCTACCCTGGTTCTTCGTCGCGGCGGCACACCACCCTGAGGGAATTGTCCAGTTCTTCTTGAAAGAGAACCTGCAACGGTTCCTCCAAGGATACGGGGGACACAGGGAGGGATGGTACTACTACCTCGTGGTGCTCGCCTTGGGTGCCTTTCCGTGGATACTGTCGGTCTTCAGATTGCCCTTCGTTGAGGACGCACCGAAAGGATGGGGATTCCTGGCCCTGTGGTTCCTGGGCACGATCATCTTCTTCTCCCTATCCCAGAGCAAGTCTCCCCACTACGTACTCCCGGCATTCGTGCCCCTCTCCATCATGCTGGGACACCTCTGGACTGTGGCCACCCCCCGGGAGGCCCCCTTGGGTCTCGGAGTGCTTCTACTACTGGCCCCCTTGGGACTCACCCTGTGGGGGGCCTTGCCCGTACCAGAGGCGATTCTCGCAACCCTACCAGCAGCTGGCATCATGCTGGTGCTCTCCGGTGGGGCAGGCTCCAAGGAGGGAAGCTTCATGCTAACGGCCCTGGTTCTATTTTCGGTCTGGGTAGGAGGAATGGAAGCGATCAAGCCCCTCAACCACCTCCAGAGCCAGAAGGAGCTCGCCGCCCTGGTCTCCACGGGATCAGTAGAGACCATCTACTTCCACAAAACCCTCTCTCCCAGCCTCCTCTACTACTCTGGCGCCCGGGGCAAGATGGTGGAAGATCCCGAACACGCCGTAGAGAGACCCCTGGTGCTCGACCTGAAGAGATACCTCAAGCACCCCTACTGGTGGTCTGAGGATGCTGTTGTGTGGGGGAAGAAGGTGGTGATATTCAACGACGAAGAAGAGGAAAAGACCATTGCCCGGAAAGCGGAGGAACCCTGTCCATGCCAGAGTTGAGTGTGGTTATTCCCGTTTACAACGAAAAGGAGAACGTCGGGGAGCTCTACGAGAGGCTCCAAGGCGTTATGGAGAGCCTGGGTAGAGATTACGAGATCATATTTGTGGACGACGGCAGTACCGACGGCTCCTCCGAGATACTGGACGAGATCGCATCCCGGAAGGGATCACGGGTCACCGTGGTGCACTTCAGGAGAAACTTCGGGCAGACGGCGGCCTTGGACGCGGGATTTAGGCAGTCGAGGGGGAAGGTGATCATCACCCTCGACGCAGACCTGCAAAACGACCCTTCAGACATTCCCATGCTCTTGGAGAAACTGGAAGAGGGCTACGACATCGTTAGCGGATGGCGCAAAGACCGGAAAGACGCCTTCGTAAAGAGAACCCTGCCCTCCATGGTTGCAAACTGGCTCATCTCAAAGGTGACCGGGGTCTACCTCCACGACTACGGCTGCACCCTCAAGTGCTACCGCAGAGAGGTGGTAGAGCACCTGACACTTTACGGTGAGCTGCACAGATTTCTGCCGGCCCTCGCCAGCCACATCGGGGCCAGGGTGGTGGAGATACCGGTAACCCACCATCCACGCATCCACGGGGAGTCAAAGTACGGAATATCACGGGTCTTCAAGGTGCTGGTGGACCTGATGGTGGTGGTCTTTCTGCTGAAGTACTCCACCAGACCCTTCCGCCTCTTCGGATCCGGCGGATTGATCTCATTCGCATTGGGATTCCTCATGGCCCTCTACCTGTCGGCCCAGAAACTCCTCTTCGGGGCCCAGATCGGACACCGCCCCCTTCTACTACTCTCCGTGCTGCTGATGATCCTGGGAATACAGCTCGCCTCGCTGGGAATTCTGGCAGAGCTGCTGATACGCATCTACTTTGAGAACCAGGGCAAGCTACCCTATGTGATGAGCTACGTGGTATCAGAAGGCACCACCATCAACGCCAACGAGACCTGACGGCTCCTCAAGGCAATCTCTCGCTCCAGCCCCTCACCCACACCTCAGTATCTATCTCCCCCCCACCGGTCTTGGAGACGCACACCCTGAACCCAAGGTTCTGGAGCTGAACTGGCAGGTTCTCTGCAGAGCAGATGAGGGGCTGACCCACCATGGTTTTGGGCTGGGTGAGCCTGCAGTAGAGGATACCCGTGGTGTAGTCTGTGACCTCGATGGAGAGCACCGCCTTGGCGCTTCCTCGGTAGGCAGTGGGCGGGCGAAGCATGAAGGTGTAGGTGGGATAGTAAGGGGCATCCAGGGAGAAACAGGCGGTGCTGTTTCCCTCGATGAGGTGTAGGTGCCTTCTGGTGGAGAAGGGTCTCAACTCCCTGATGGGCCTCTCCCAGGGCCACCGGGGAACCCTCCACCATCCTCCAAGGGCAAAGGCCACAAGGGCCAACACCACCAATCTCTTTAATCCCCTTCCAGCCATCCTCTCCTCCAACCCTGCAACAAGGGCAGGTGACACCCTCTTTTGAAAGATGGTATAGCATGGACCATACCCCGTTTGAAGGAGGATAGAGAGGCCAGATGGTGAGAACGAGATTTGCCCCCAGTCCCACGGGATACCTTCACTTGGGAGGAGCGAGAACCGCCATCTTCAACTGGCTGTTTGCAAGGCACAACCAGGGAAAGTTCGTGCTGAGAATAGAGGACACCGACCGCGAGAGGTCCACAGAAGAGTCGGTGGAAGAGATACTGAAGGCCATGAGCTGGCTGGGGATGGACTGGGACGAGGGTCCCTTCTTCCAAACCCAGCGAATGGAGCTTTACAGAGAAACGGCCCAGAGGCTCTTGGAAGAGGGTAAAGCCTACTACTGCTATTGCACCCCCGAAGAGCTGGAAGCCATGAGAAAGGAGGCATTGGCAAAAGGGGAGCCCCCCAGGTACAACGGGAGGTGCAGAGGGCTCTCATCTCCCCCTCCCAACGCCCCTCCACCGGTGATTCGCTTCAAGACCCCCACGGAAGGGAAGACGGTGGTTCGCGATCTGGTGAAGGGAGAGGTGGTCTTCCCTAACAGCCAGCTCGACGACTTCATAATCGTACGCTCCGACGGCACCCCTACCTACAACTTCGTGGTGGTGGTGGACGACGCGGAGATGGGAATAACCCACGTGATCAGGGGAGACGATCACCTGAACAACACCCCCAAGCAGATACTCCTCTACGAGGCCCTGGGGTACGAGATCCCGGAGTTTGCCCACGTATCAATGATACTGGGACACGACCACACCAGGTTGAGCAAACGCCACGGTGCCACCTCCGTTCTGGCCTACAAGAGAGAGGGTTACCTACCAGAGGCGCTTTTCAACTTCCTGGTGCGCCTCGGATGGTCCCACGGAGACCAGGAGGTCTTCACCAGAGAGGAACTCATCGAGTACTTCACCCTCGACTCGGTAAGCTCGGCCGCCGCCGTCTACAACCCGGATAAGCTGCTGTGGCTCAACGCCCAACATCTTAAGATGGCCAACACCTCGAGGCTCGCGGAAGAGCTCGTACCCTTTCTGGAAGAGGAGGGCATCCTAAAAGGCATTGAACCGGATCCTGTTTGGCTCGAAAGGGTGGTGGCCTCGCTAAAGGAACGGGCCAAGACACTGAAAGAGATGGCCCAGATGGCCAGGTTCTACTTCGAGGATCCCAAGGAGTACGACGAGAAGGGCAAAAGAAAGTTCCTGAAACCCCAGGTGCTTCCACTCTTCTCCGAGTTGGTGGAAGAGCTGCAAAAGCTATCCACCTTCTCCGAAGAAGAGGTGGAGGCTGCCTTCGGTAGGGTCCTGGAGAGACACGGGCTGAAACTGGGAAAGCTGGCCCAACCCGTAAGGGTGGCCCTAACCGGTGGAACCGTGAGCCCGGGAATATTCGAGGTGGTCTCCATTTTGGGGAAAGAGACCACCGTGAGGAGGCTGAAGAGGGCCATGGAGGAGATCGAAAGGAGAGGAGAATGAAGTTTTCTTATTGACACCTGAGAAGAGGGCTGTTAAAAGCCGCCTTCTTAGCAGTAGGGAGATTTTCAACAAAGAGGAAAGGGGGACTGCATGGAGATAGGCATTGAGCAGGCAGTAGAGGTGTTGAACGCCCTTGCCAGTGAGGTACGCCTCGCCATCGTCCACATGCTCGTGGAATGCAACGGGCTCTACTGTTCAGACATCGTAAACAGGCTCAACTTGAGCCAACCGGCCATCTCTCACCACTTGAAGGAGCTCAGGCGGTCAAAGGTGATCGTGTACCGCAAGGAAGGCTCACTGGTCTTCTACGAGGTAAACCGTGAATACCTTCTGAAGGTGCTAAAGTACCTGTCAGATCTCATCTCCTGCGAGCAGGAGGCAGTAGCATAAGGCATTGTGATTCCTATTTTTTTCGCCATACGTATTCGGATATTTAACTTTCTTTATCTTTAGATATTGACATATTCGGAAGCCGGGAGTATTCACTTCCCCGAGGCTAAGGGAACCTAAAACGAAAGTTTATTGTAGAAGGAGGAGAGAGTTATGGATTTTCAGCTTAGCGAGCAGCACGAGATGCTGAGAAAGGCCATCAGGGAGTTTGCAGAGAAAGAGATAGCCCCCTTGGTGGAGAAGATGGAAGAGACGGGGGAGTTCCCCCTTGAGATTCGCCAGAAGATGGGAGCCGTGGGGCTCTGCGGTCTGGTCACCTCCCCTGAGTACGGCGGCAACGGAATGGGCTTTCTGGCCAGAGCCATAGGGATCGAGGAGGTATCTAGGGTCTCCGCTGGGTTGGGTATAGCCCTGCAGGTTCACCACATGTGCTGCTGGCCCCTTGAGGTCTGGGGCACCGAGGAACAGAAGAAGAAGTACCTACCCCGGCTCGCCTCTGGAGAGACCTTTGGCGTATGTTCCATCACTGAGCCCAGCGGTGGTTCCGATCCCATGGGAATGCAGACCGAGGCCAGGCTGGAGGGTGACTACTGGATCGTGAACGGCCGCAAGTGCTTCGCCACCAACTCCCACGTGTCAGACATCATGATAATCGTCGCCAAGACAGGAACCGACGCCAAGGGACGCCCTGCCTTCTCCGCCTTCATCGTGGAGCCCGACTTTGAAGGGTTCTCCCTGGGAAGGGAAGAGAAGAAGATGGGATTCAAGGGCGCGTCCAGCGGTGAGCTAGTATTCAACGACTGCAAGGTGCCCAAAGAGAACCTGTTGGGCAAGGAAGGCGAAGGACTTAAGATAGCCCTTGCCACCGTCAACAGGGTAGGAAGACCGGGAATGGCCAGCATAGGCGTGGGGCTCTGCTACGCCTCTTTGGAAGAGGCCTCTAAGTTTGCAAAGGAGAGGGTGTTGGGAGGCAAGCCCATAGCCAGCTTACAGGCCATACAGTTCATGTTGGCAGACATCTTCTCCATGGCAGAGGCAGCAAGGCTACTCAACTACCGGGCCAACTGGCTGAGGGAACAGGGCAAGAACTGCGACACGGAGATGACCCTC
>CAZMTB010000045.1:0-4812 GCA_964569095.1 uncultured Aquificales bacterium | reverse complement strand
CTTTCTGCACTTTCTTCCAAAGGAGGGGGCTGATACTGTATCCCACCAGCCTGTCCAGCACCCTTCTTGCCTGCTGGGCGTCCACTTTGTTCCTGTCTATCTCTCCGGGTCTCGAGAGGGCCTCCTCAATGGCCCTTTTGGTGATCTCGTGAAAAGTGATTCGAGCAATCTTCCTCTTCGCCCCTATCTCCTCCGCCACGTGCCAGGCTATGGCCTCCCCTTCCCGGTCGGGGTCCGACGCCAGGTAGACCTTCTCCGCCTTCCTGGCCTCCTTCTTCAGCTCTGCCAGTATCTTCTCTTTGCCAGGAACCACCACGTAGGTGGGCTTGAAACCGTTGTCAGTGTCAACGCCCAGCTTGTTCTTGGGCAGATCCTTCACGTGACCCATACAGGCTTTTATGGTGAAATCCTTGCCAAGAAATCTCGACAGGGTCCTCGCCTTGGTGGGCGACTCGACCACCACCAGCTTCTTCACAACACCCTCCTGGAATAGACGCCGCCAGCAGCCCGGGAAATCAGTCCCTTCATCTCCATCTCAAAAAGCACCTCCCAAATCTCAGACAGGTTCACCCCCACCCTTTGGGCAATCATCTCGGGAGGAAGGTCTCCCCCATCAAGGGCCTGCCAGACCAACTGCTCTTTGCCCTCGAGGTCTCTACCGACCCTCACCCCCTCACCTCCTGGAAGATTGGGGTGGATGGAGAGCTGCTCTAATACATCAGCCGCCCCCGCCGCAACCTTCGCCCCCTTCTTCAGAAGATCGAGCACTCCCTTGGCCTGTGACCTGTCCACCCTGCCCGGCACGGCGAATACGGGCACTCCCATCTCCGCCGCGTACCGGGCGGTCAGCAAGGCCCCGCTCTTCTCTCCTGCCTCAACAACCACCACTCCCTCGCTCAAGGCTGCCATCAACCTGTTCCGTTTTGGAAAGGTCCAGCGGGCTGGAGAGGTAGAGGGGGAGAAGGGCGACAAGAGAAGCCCCCTATCCCTAATCCTGCAGGCCAATCCCCGGTTCTGGGGAGGGTAGAGTCTGGCCAATCCGGATCCAAGCACGGCAACGGTGGCCCCCTCCTCCAGGGCACCCTCATGGGCAGCGGTGTCTATCCCTATCGCCATTCCACTGATCACCATCACCCCATGAATCGTCAGGTCCCTTCCCATGCTGTAGGCCACCTGGTTTCCGTAGCTGGTGGCCCTCCTGGTTCCAACCACCGAAACCGCCGGGGCCGAAAGGCAACCCAGCTCCCCTTGGAAGAAAAGCACTGCAGGAATCCCTTTTTTTCCTCGAAGAGGGGCGGGGAAGTCTTCGTCCACCAGGGTGACAACCTGGCAACCCGCATCCTCTATCTCCCGGTAGAGTCCCTTCAGGACCGCCTCTGGATCGCTCTTCAGGATCCTCTCCGCTCTCCTCTCGCCCATCCCCGGCACCTGCAGGAGCTCTTCCTCCGAGGCTCCGAAAACCACCTCCAAGGGAGAGAAGGCCTCCACGAGCTCCTCAACCGTCACCACTCCAGCTCCCAGGAGGGCGTGCAGGACCAGAACGCTCTCCCTCTGGGTCACGGCAGGTGCTTCAAAAGGAGGGCCAGCAAGAAGAGGCCTGCCACCAGAGCAAGGGGAACCGCTGCTATTACTGCCCAGAATCCCTTGCCCGCTTTGGGCTCTCTCCATTTAGAAAAGGCCATCCTCTCTCCTCTCAACCTCCAAGGCTGCTTGCGGCCTACAGAGTTACAGATGAAAGATGGGTTTTCAACAGCACCGAAGGCAGTCGTTGACCCGCAGTGGAGATAGGTGGTATCTGAAGAGCCCCAAGGAGGTGCGAAGTGCAACTTTTGGCCGAGGCTTATCCTAAGAGGGTGACGCTCAAGAACGGAAAGGCGGTCACCATCCGTCCCTTGCAGAGAGACGACGTGGATCTGCTCTACCAGTTCTTTCTCACCTCGGTCTCAGAGGAGGAGCTATTACTGCTGAAGCACAATGTGAAGGACAGGTTTCTCATTGAATCGTGGTGCATCAACCTGAATTACAATAGAGTTCTGCCCCTGGTGGCAGTCACGGAAGAGGGCAACATTATCGGAGAGGCCACCCTGCACCGCACCGACTTCGGATGGTCTTCTCGAATAGCCAAGATACGCTGCGTAACCTGCAATAGATGCAGGGGAATGGGACTTGGAAAGGCCATGTTCTCTGAGCTGTTGGCCATTGCCCGTGCAGAGGGCAAGGAGAAGGTGTGGGCAGAGGTGCTATCCTCCCAGCTGGCACCCGCCTCTGTTCTGAAACAGCTGGGGTTCGAGCGGGTTGCCGTGGTGCCCAGGCTTGCAAAGGATCTGTTTGGCAATACCCACGACCTCTGGATCTACCTATACGATTTTACCGGGGAAGAGGCCATGAAAAGGGCCAAAGAAGACGCCTATTGACGGGAGAGAGAATGAATAAGATCCTGCTGTTGAAGGGAGGAAGGGTGATAGACCCCGCTTCAAAGCTGGACGGGGCGATGGATGTTCTGGTGGAGAACGGGGTGATCACCGGAGTGGCTCCAAAGATAGAGAGGGAAGGGGCCAAGGTTCTGAACCTGGAAGGCCTATGGGTCCTACCGGGATTGATAGACCTTCACGTACACTTCAGGGAACCTGGATACGAGTACAAAGAGACCATTGCCACCGGCTCTGCGGCGGCTGTGGCAGGAGGCTTCACCCAGGTGTGCTGCATGGCAAACACCATGCCGGTGAACGACACGGGTGCCATCACGGCCTTCATCCTTCAGCGCGGCAAGGAGGCCAAAGGTGCCATAGTTCATCCCGTAGGTGCTGTCACCAAGGGGCTAAAGGGTGAGAGCATGGCAGAGATGGGAGACATGGCAGAGATGGGGGCAGTGGCGTTCTCCGACGACGGCAACCCCGTGTCCAACTCCGAGATGATGCGCCGGGGACTGGAGTACGCCAAGGGACTGGGCAAACCGGTCTTCTCCCACCCCCAGGATCCCCTCCTCACCGCAGGGGGCTGCATGCACGAGGGAGAGGTCTCCACGCGGTTGGGTCTCAAAGGAATGCCCGCTGCAGGTGAAGAGGCTATGATCGCCCGTGATCTACTCCTTGCCGCAGAGACGGGAACCAGGGTTCACCTTCAACACGTGAGCACCGCCCGAGGGGTCTCCCTGCTCAGGTGGGCCAAAGAGACGGGAATACCCTACTCCGCCGAGGCAACCCCCCACCATCTCGCCCTTACCCATCACGAGATGGAAGGTTACAACACCAACGCCAAGGTGAATCCTCCCCTGCGCACCGAAGAGGACCGCCAAGCGGTAGCAGAGGGAGTGAGAGAAGGTGTCATTCAGGTGATAGCCACCGATCACGCTCCCCACAGCGTTTTGGAGAAGGACGTTGAGTTCGAGGCGGCAGCGTTTGGAATCAGCGGCATAGAGACCGCCCTTTCGGTACTCCTCTCCCTGGTGGAAAAGGGAGAGCTCGCCTTGGAGAGACTGGTGCACGCCTTGACGACGGCACCAGCAGAGGTTATCGGCATACCCACACCGGCCATCGCCGAGGGCAGGGCGGCCAATATCACCGTGGTTAACCCCAACCTAAGATGGACTCCCACGCCAGAGGGTCTGAGATCCAAGGGTAAGAACAGCCCCTGGTTGGGAAGGCCCCTGAAGGGAAGGGCCGTTTACACCATAGTAGAGGGAGAGGTGCGTTACCGACTGGAGGAGACCAAATGAGAAAGGCATGGCTTGCCCTGGCAGACGGCACCCTCTTCGAAGGCTGGTCGCTTGGTGCCATTGGAACCTGCGCGGGAGAGGTGGTGTTCAACACGGGTATGAGCGGATACCAAGAGATTCTCACCGATCCCTCCTACAGCGGTCAGATCGTCACCATGACCTACCCTCTCATAGGTAACTACGGGATCAACAGCGAAGACGTGGAGTCTCAAAGGCCCTTCGTTGAAGGATTCGTGGTTAAGGAGGCAAGCAGAATCACCAGCAACTTCAGAAGCGAGGAGTCCCTTCAACGCTACCTTGAACGCCACGGAATAGTGGGCATTCAGGGAATAGACACAAGGGCCCTCACCAGGAGACTGAGAGACCACGGTTCTCAGAACGGGGTGATAAGCTCAGAGGTCTCCTCTCCTGAGGGGCTGGTGGAGAAGGCCAGGGCCTTCCCCCCTATGGAGGGAAGGGATCTGGCATCGGGAGTCACCTGCAGAGAACCCTACACCTGGACCCAGGGGGACTGGAGCTTGGAGGATGGATACCGAAAGGCCCCAAGGCACGCCCCCTACAAGGTGGTGGTCTACGACTTCGGGGTGAAGTGGAACATCCTGAGACTACTCGTCGACCACGGCTGCCAGGTCCAGGTGGTTCCGGCAACCACCCCTGCCGAGGACGTGCTGGCAATGAAACCCCACGGCGTATTTCTCTCCAACGGACCCGGAGACCCCGCTCCCCTAACCTATGCCATAGCCGAGGTGAGAAAACTGCTGGGCAAGGTGCCCATGTGGGGAATCTGCTTAGGACACCAGATCATGGGACTTGCCATGGGAGGCACCACCTACAAGCTTAAATTTGGCCATCACGGGATAAACCACCCGGTGAAGGACCTTGCAACCGGAAAGGTGGAGATCACCTCCCAGAACCACGGGTTCGTGGTGGACATGGACTCCCTTGGAGGCGAGGTTGAGGTGACCCACATCAACTGCAACGACCAGACGGTGGAAGGGATACGCCACAGAGAGATCCCCGCCTTCTCCGTGCAGTACCACCCTGAAGCCTCTCCTGGACCCCACGACTCCAGGTACCTCTTCGGAAGGTTCGCAGAA
>CAZMTB010000044.1:0-10202 GCA_964569095.1 uncultured Aquificales bacterium | reverse complement strand
ATGGTCTTTCTGATGTCGTCCGAAGACGCCGAATTTCGAGGATCGGCCCCAGTGCTATAGACGATGCAGGAGCAGGTATCGGAGGAGCTCAGGGCGCATCCGCCCACCTCAAGATTTCTATCCCAAGCATCCCTGCGGGTTTGGATATTTCCGATTTCCCTCTCCATACATTTCTGGCAATCGTTTTTCCCTCCCCCTTTTTTCTTCTCGCACCTGGTAGTAGAGTTACATTCATCCTCGCAATTCGAATAGAGTTCCATCGCCGCCTCTTCCAGAATCCCTTTGGTCTTCTCCACCATGTAGGGAGTGCACACCGCGTAGCTTACGCTCACCACGATGTCGTCTGAACCCTTCTTCTTTTTGCCTGGAAACCTCCTTTTGTAGTTGCCCTCTCTCTTCTTGTTGGCTCCGTAACTGACAACGTTGACCTCCTGAACCCTATTGTCCGCCCTCCCGAAGGGAGTGAATCCAAAGTAGTGATAGGGTTGTCTCCACCCGTCTTTCGAGATCTCGACCTTCGACTTCCCGACGTAGGGCTCCAGCTCACTCGCCCAGGAGGTTGCATTGGGAAAACAGCCGTGATCCTTATAGTAAAGCTTGAGACCGTCAGCTATCTCGCTCAACTCCTTCTCCGTAGCGGTCTTCTTCTGCATCTTCAGCAGGGGAAAGGTGAGGGCCACCATGCCCCCGGCAATTATCCCCATTATTGCGATGACCACTATCAGCTCAATCAAGGTAAAACCCCTCTTGCTCCTCATGACAACCTCCCTTCTCGCAGAAATACCTTCCACTATCCGACCAATATACTCCCCACAAATGGACCACACAAGGAAAAACCTAATCCATCTGTGTTATCCCCTGATAGATGTAGTGGACCCCCGACAGGGTGGTGAGGACAAAGGTTACCCCGTAGAGACCAAGGAGCATTCCCGAGAGCTCAAGGTCCAACCACCCTGACATCATCACCGTGAGCACCGTGGCAAACTGGAGAAAAGTGGTAAGCTTACCCAGAGAAGAGGGGCGTATCTCCGGCCTTCCGTCGAAGAAGACCGCCTTCAGCACCACGCCTCCCACGATGATCACGTCCCTGCTCACCACAACCACGGAAAGCCACGGGGGTATCATCCCCTTCAAAGAGAGGGTCACAAAGGCACCGTCCAGAATGGCCTTGTCGGCCAAGGGATCCAGTATAGAGCCCAGATAGCTGCGTTGGTGCCACCTGCGGGCAATGTACCCGTCTGCAGCGTCGGTGAGAGATGCCCCAAGAAAGACCAAGAGGGCCAATCCGTTGTCCTGGTAGATGAGAAGGGAGATAAACAAAGGAACAATCAGCAACCTGAGAAGCGAAAGGAGATTGGGAACCGTAAGGATCATCGGGCCGACACCAGTCCCCACAGGCGCCTCTTCAGAAAGTCCCTCTCCACAAAGGCATCTATCTTCACTTTGTACCTCTCTCCCTCCATGCCCATGAAGAGAACCCTGTACTTAAGCACGTACGGGGCAGGATTGCTCCATATCTCGTCCCTGATTATAGGCCTGTACTTTAGAATCAGGACCGACGGGAGAATCTTGAAAGACTCGTCCTTCACAGCCTGAATCAACGCCCTTTGAAGGGCCGCCTGGAAGGCTCCGTTGTAATCGGTGTCCACCACCTCCGCTTCACCCACTGTCACGTGCTCCCCCAGGTCTATTTTGGAGCATATCCCCTGGGTAGCAACCAGTAGAAGGGGAAGAACCCAGAATAGCGCCCTTGGCCTCACACTCTCCCTCCACTCTCCACCAGCTTCAGGAAAAGCGGGCGAATGGCCTGCAGCGCCCGGTACCTGTGGCTTATCCTGTTCTTCTCCTCCGGTGCCAGTTCCGCCATGGTACGACCATTCTCCAGCAGAAAGACGGGATCGTACCCGAATCCGTGATCTCCCCTTGGTTCAAAGGCTATTCTCCCTTCGCACTTCCCCTCGGCGAGGAACTCATCTCCTTCCGGAGAGACCACTGCAATTACGCACCGGAACCTCGCCGTACGCCTCTCAAGAGGCACCCCTCTCAACCTATCCAGCAGTAATGCGTTACGGTGGGCATCAGAAAGACCCTCCCCTCCAAACCTGGCAGAACGAACCCCTGGTTCTCCGTTCAACGCGTCAACCTCTATTCCAGAGTCATCCGCCATGGCCCAAGAAGAGAACCTCTCTGCAACGGCCCTCGCTTTGATGAGGGCGTTCTCCTGGAAGGTGCTGCCGTTCTCCTCGATCATCGGGGGGTTTTCCACCTCCAACAGCGAGACCAACTCGAGACCGGGAACATCCAGAATGCCCTTCATCTCTTCAACCTTGTGCCTGTTTCTCGTAGCCACCAAAAGCCTCATATCCTCTCCTCTGAACAAGCCGGAGTTGCCCCAACGGGCTTCCTCTCATATAAAGAGTTGTAATGAAAAGGCAAGCTGTACATTGGATTATGGTGTTCGCGGCGCTCCTGGTGACCACCGGGGGTTGGTGCACCGACGTGAACCAGAAGACCCTTCTGGGACTGATGGAAGCCGATTGCTACTCCACCGCCGAGAGATTGGTTGGTTCTCTCCCTCCCTCTCCCAAAAGAACCCTGCTGAGGGCGAGAATCCTGATGGCCAAGGGAGAGCTACCCGAAGGTTGCAGGCTAATAGAAGGACTGGAACCCTCCCAGGTGAGGAATGGAGACAGGTTGCTATTCCTACAGCTAAAATGCCGCTCCACCCTCAAGAGACCGGGAGCATGGAGGAAGGCCGTGGAACTCTACCACGGGTATTCAGACTCTCCCCTCCTTCCCCAGGGGCTGGAGGCGGCCCCTCCTCCTTTAGGCAAGATTCCATCTTCGGAGATTCTGAAGATTCTCAAGGGTAGAAATTCGCCAGGTGCCCGCATCCTGAGGGCAGAGGCCTTGGCCGCACAGGGAAAGAGCAAAAGGGCCCTCGGCATCTTAAAGGGCATCGGGAAGCCCACAGACAACTCTACCCTCAAACGGCTCCTGTGGGAGAAGGGGGCCTTGCTCTCTGCCATGGGAGGCTGGGGAAAGGCCGCTAAGCTCTTTCACCAGCTTGAGGAGAGCGCCGACACCCCCTTTGAAAAGGAGCGGTTCTCCTCTGCAAAGGCGGTGGCCCTATTCAAAAACGGCAACTCCACCTCCGCCCTGGAAGCGGTAAGGTCAATAATCTCTCGCCCCACCTCTCCCTCGGTCCTACTGGGAGAAGGGGTGGAAGCATTAGTGAAGGGCGACAGGTGGAGATCAGAACGGCTACTTGGGCAGGCCCTTCAGGGTACCCTTCCAAGGCGAGCGAGACTGTCGGTGGCCTTACTATTGGCGAGATTACTGGAGAAAGATGGAAGGATCTACGCCGCGGTCTCCACCCTCCAAAGAGACCAGTCCACCACCTCCGGTAGCCAGCCTCCCCTCTTGAACTCCATGGTCCCCCAAAAGGGTCCGTCTGCCTCCCCCCTCCTCTTGGCAAGGTTGCTCGTCAGAATAGACATGCCCCAGCAGGCGAGAGAAGAGCTGAAAAGGGTATTAACCACCAGATTCTCTTCCAAGGCAGCAGAACTTTTGGAGAAGGCGAGAGGTAACAACGGGGAGAGGGAGGAGACCCTCGTCTTTCTCATCCAGAACGGCAACTTGGAGACCAGGGCTGAGGCATTCCAGGAGCTGGCAGAGCTGCTGTTCGAAGAGGGGAGATACCAGGACCTGCTGGACCTCCTCAGCGCCTACCTCCAAGAACACCCCCGTGACTTCCCGCCCGAAGTCATGCTGCTGGCGGCAAAGGCCCATGTCTTCTCTGGAGACCTGGGGACCGCCGAGGCTTTGCTGAAGAGCTTAGTGGCAGCGGAGGTGAGGGGAGCAGGTGAGCTTCTGGCCAGGCTCTTGGTGAGCCAGGGCAACCCTTTTGAAGCCCTCAAGGTGCTGGAGGAGACGGGAGAGGTCACCAAGGCACCCTTTCTCTCGGCGGAACTGTTTCAGAGAGCGGAAAGGACCAAAGATGCAAGAAAACTGCTGAAGAGAGAGAGAGACAGGTGCAGGGCATACCTGCTTCAAGGGTTATGGACAAAGGGACGAAGAGCCCTTGAGTTGGCCAGAAAAGGCGAAAAGGCGTGCAAGGGAGCCTTGAAAGAGTGGGCGAGGTATCAGAGGCTTCTCAACGAGGCCTCCCTGGGAAGGCTGGAAGAGGCCTTAAAGGAGGCCGAAAGTGGCAGCCTCTGCGGAGTCCTGCTCCTCGAAAGCCTAGGAAACCTCATATCCGAGGCTCAACTACCCGTGGTAATGAAGGCATATCCTCCGCTCACCAAGGACCCGTCCAACTGGTTCAAAGGTGAAAAGGCCCTCTACACCGCCCGCCGGCAAGAGAGAGAGGGAAAGAGGGGGGCGGCAATAAAAACCCTGAAGCTCGCCTTACGCCGGCTGAAGGGAAGCGGCTTCGAACCCTCCATGAGGGAAGAGTTGGTTAAGATGCTCACCAAGAACCTCCGTTTTAAGGAGGCCCTGAGGGTGGTTAACCAGTGGCCTAAAGGAGACGAGGAGGAGAGCAGAGACCTGCTGGAAGCCAGGGTGCTCATTGAGCTAGGAAGGCCCCAAAGGGCCGTCTACGTGTTGAGAGGGGGAGTGCGGGGGACCAAGTGGTCCCGAGAATCCAGGTGCCAAGGCATGTTGCTGCTGGGAGAGGCCTACGAAGACACGGGGGAACAGAAGGCGGCAATCAACACCTACCGGCAATGGGTGAACCACAGCTGTCCCACAACCCCAACGGCCTCTAAACTCATACGGATAGGGCTGGAGCTTGAGAAGGCCAACTTCGACACCGAGGCGGAAAGGCTTCTGAAAAGGGCTATCTCAAAAGGGAAGAAGAGAACCAAGGTAGAGGCAGCCTTCTGGCTGGCAGACCTGCTGGAGAAGGAAGGAAAACCGAGAGCGGCTCTGGTGCACTACCTCCAAGTAGGATACGGCCTGCCCCAGGTCTTCCCTTGGGGCATAACCGCCCGTTACAGGGCCGCGGTGCTGCTGGGGAAGAATCCTCATACGAGGAAGGACGCCCTTGCAATACTGGGTCGCATAGCAAAGAATCATCAGAACGACAGGTGGGGTGAGGCGGCGTTGAGAGAGATGAGGAGGATAGAGGCAGATGAGAATACAAGATCAACACCTTGAACACATCGCCCGGGTCATGGCCAAACAGGCGGTAAGGGGAGACCTGATTGAGGGGGGAGAGAGAATGGAAGAGAAGGTCTTCTCCATCGTCAAAAGGGTGCTTCTCAGCGATGCCCAGAAGGAGAGGGAGGTTGAGGAAAAGGCCCACGCCATGCTAAAAGACCATGTTAGGGACATTGAGATGGGCGGTCTCAGCTACCGGAAGATGTTTGCCCGGGTAAAGGAGAAACTGGCGAAAGAGAGGAACCTGATTCTATGATCTACAGCAGAGAGAGGGTTTTCCACCTGGTCGACCTGGTCCTGAAGGAGCTTGAGAGTGCCCAGCTACAGATCACCGACCACGGCCGGCTCAGGAGCAAGCTGGTTAGGATTCTGAGCGACGAGCTGAGGGTGCTTGAAACCATAGACCAGGAAGTGAGAAGAAAGATAGAGCGTATGTCCAAACCCATCGCCGAGGGAAGCGGCGAATGGAACTCCCTGTACGAAAGGTTCTTTGACGAGGCGTGGCGACAGAGGTTGAAAAGGTGAAGAGGCCCTCTCCTCTCAAGCTGGCTGCCATCCTGATGCTGACCCTGGCGGCTCTGCAGGCCTGCAGCAGCATGCCATGGAGCCACAAAGAAGAGGAGGGTACCCCCAACGAGGATAAGGGGTTCTTCTCCTTCTTGAGCCGCAAGTCCGACAGCGAGGAACGCTTCAAGAAGATGCTCCAGAATGGCGGCACCGCAGAGGAGAGCCGAGCCGCCCGTTTGGGATTGGCAGAGGCCTACTTCAGGGACGAGGACTACGAGGAGGCGGCCAACGCCTACAAGCAGTACTTAGAGATGCATCCACTAAGCCCAAACTCCGACTACGTACAGTTCAAACTGGGCATGTGCTACTACAAGCTGATGCTCCCTCCCGACAGAGACCAACAATACACCGAACTGGCCATACAGGCATTCGAAAAGCTGGGAGAGGTGTACCCTGCCAGTCCCTGGCTTCCCAGGGCCATGATGCTCCTGCAGGAGTGCCGAAACCGGTTGGCCCAGCACGACATCGTGGTGGGAAGGTACTACTACAAGACAAAACAATACAACGCAGCCTTGAACCGGTTCAGGCTCGCCCAGACCATCAAGGGAATAAAGGGAGACGTTATGGCCGAGGCCCTATACTGGGAGGGCAAGACCCTGGAGAAACTCGGTGAGAAGGAAGAGGCCCTAAAGTGCTACGAAGAGGTGGTGAAGAACTACGGTATGTGGGAAGACGTGGACAAGGCAGAAGAGGCCATAACCGCCTTGAAAACGGGAAAGAAGAGCAGAGACTGGTGGAAGGTGTGGAAACTATGGTGATACGCGACAGGGAGAGGAGAAGAGAATGAGCGGAATTGACCTCACGGTTCTGGCGATAATCGTGCTGTTCACCCTGATAGGGGCGTGGAGGGGACTCTTCAAGGAGATCCTCTCTCTGGTGGGAATCGTTTTGGGGGTGATGGCCGCCTTCCAGGCCCACGGGGCGGTAGAGGCTATTCTAATCAACTTCTTCCCCCACTTCCCCAGCATCTGCAGAATAACCTCCATGGTAGTGGTCTTCGTGGTGGTGACCGCGGTGATCGGACTTCTATCTCTATTCCTACGCAAGATGGTGGTGATAACCGGGATGGGGGCAATAGACCGCACCTTGGGGGCAGTGTTCGGGTTCGTGCGTGCCATGATCGTTGCCTCTGCCTTCCTGATAGCCCTTGTGGCCGCCTTTCCACAGGGGAGATACTGGATAGAGCAATCCCCCCTATCCTCCAAAGTGATGACGGTGACGAAGGCTACCATGAAGTTGGCCTCGCCCAAGGTGAAAGAGCTCTTCAAAGAGCATTGGAATAATCCCCAGAAACCCAAAAAGGAGAATGTGTAATCATGCGTAGGAAGCCCGCAGTAGCCGGATACTTTTACACCCGCAATCCCATCCGGCTCCGGGAGCAGATCGCCTCCATGATGGAGAAGGTACCACGCCGAATAGAGGCAAAGGCAATAGTGGTGCCCCACGCCGGATACCAGTACTCGGGCATAGTGGCCGGAGCCGTCTACTCGCGGGTGAAGATACCAGATAGAATCGTTCTCATTGGGCCAAACCACACGGGATTAGGTCCGCCCGTATCCGTGATGACCCAGGGGGTGTGGGAAACCCCCTTCGGGGAGGTGCCCATAGACGAAGAGCTCGCAGGGGAGATAGTTGCCGAGTCTCGAATGGCAAAACCCGATCACACAGCCCACGCCGCGGAACACTCCCTGGAGGTGCAACTACCCTTCTTGAAGTACCTGAGAGACTCTTTCTCAATGGTTCCTATCGCGCTCATGGGAGGCCCATACTCCCTTTGCCAGGATCTGGCCCAGGCATTGACCAAGGTTCTCTCAGGAAGAGAGGGCGTGTTGATGATCTCCTCCACCGACATGAGCCACTACGAGCCCCAAGAGGTGGCGGTGAAGAAGGATACCGAGGCCATAAACCGCATTCTCGAGCTCGACGGCCCAGGTCTCTACAACGTGGTGAGGGAGAAGGAGATCTCCATGTGCGGTGTGATGGGAACAGCCGCGGTGATCGAGACCGCCAAGGCCCTGGGAAGTACTGGCGGAGAGCTGGTGCGTTACATGACCTCGGGAGACGTGGTGGGAGACTACTCCCAGGTGGTGGGATACGCGGGGATAATACTCCCCTGATTTTAAGGAGGAGGCATGTCGGTTGCAAAGTACACCTTCGAGCTTAAAACCTCAGGTTGCGGAGAGGTGATAGACATCACCCCAAAGGTGAGGGAGTTCATCAAGTCTTCCGGGTTGAACGAGGGGATAGGCTGCGTGATACTCCCTGGATCCACCGGGGTGATCACCACCATTGAATACGAACCGGGGGTGATACAGGATCTGCTGGACGCCATGGAAAGAACGGCGCCAAGGGGAATCCCCTACGCCCACGACAAGGCGTGGGGAGACGGAAACGGGTTTTCTCACGTCAGGTCGGCCCTCTACGGAGCCTCTTTCTCCTTCCCATTCTCCCAAGGGGCACCCGTGCTGGGCACCTGGCAACAGATCGTCTTTGTGGAGTGCGACAACAGGCCTAGAACAAGGCGCATAGTTGTCCACCTGGTAGGAGAATAGCCATGGGAGTAGTGATAGACACCCACGCACAACTCTGGACCAAGGAGGCGCTGGCCACCTTTCCCGACTTCATGCTCCAGACCTACAGGGAGATGTTCGGCGATTACCTCACACCCTCCCTGGAGGAGACCATCGAGGACATGGATCAGGCAGGGGTGGACCAGTCGGTGGTAGTGGCCATAGACGCAGAAACCACCATCGGCTACAAGCTGCCCAACGAAGTGGTGGCAGAGGCGGTTAAACACTACCCGGACAGGCTCATCGGCTTTGCAGGGGTGGATCCCCGCAAGGGGAAGATAGCCGTTGACGAGCTACGCATGGCGGTAGAGGAGCTGGGAATGCGGGGAGTGAAGATAATGCCCCACCTTCACGACGTGAGACCCAACGATCCCATCATGTATCCCCTATACGAGGTGGCACAGAAACTCTCGGTACCCGTTCTCTTCCACTCGGGGACGCAGTACCACCGGGGCACAAGGCTAAGGTGCTGCCGGCCCATAGACATTGACGACGTGGCGGTGGACTTTCCCGATCTTCCCCTCATCATTGCCCACTTCGGGTGGCCGTGGATAGGAGAGGCCTTGGCACTGGCCATGAGGCACCCCAACGTCTACATCAACGTGGCGGGATGGGCACCCAAGCATTACCCCGAGGAGCTCATCAAGTACCTGAACGGCCCCGTTCGCAAGAAGGCCCTCTTCGGTTCCGACTATCCCCTGGTGAGCAGGGTGAGAATCATGAAGGAGCTGAAAGAGCTGCCCCTGAAACCCGGTGTTCTGGAGGATCTCACCATAAACAATCCTTCAAGGCTGTTGGGGGTGGATTGAGGCAGAGAGAGAGGTTGAAAGGAGAGCCAGGCGCATCCCTTCGCCTTCGGGGATGCGCATCTCTGCGCCTTGTGCTCTCCCTGATCCTCGTAGGACTCGCTGCATCTCCAGCCCGCGCTGCCACCAACAGCACCCGAGACAGAAACTACATCGTAGAGCACAACCTCTTCTCTCCAGACCGCAGGTTCACCCCGGAGACGAAGAAGGCCGAGTCCAAAGCAGCAACGGGAAACATAAAGCTGGTAGGGGTGATAATGGTTGGCGATCTGAAGGAGGCGGTCATATCCATTAAAGGGGCCAACCCCCCGGTGATGATTCTAAAAGAGGGAGAAGAGGCCAACGGGTGCAAGGTGCTCACCGTGAACGCCACCGAGGTGGTGGTAGAGAGGAACGGAAAGAGAGAGACCCTGGTGTTCGAAGAGGATAAAACCCCCTATGAGACCCAGACTGCCTCCAAAAACCCAGAAAAAGCCCCGCAAAAAAGACCAAAAGAGCCGGCGCCGCCACCACCGCCCGAGGAGAGCAAACCGTCGCCCAAAGAGAATCCCTTCTTCAAGATACTGGAGTCTGTCAGAAAAAACGCGGGAAAGCGCGGAGAGAAGGGGCCTCCCCCCATATTCCCATTCCACTGATGCCCACAAAGCTTTCGGTACTGGTAGTGAGTTACAATAGTGCCTCCCTGGCCCTCAGGGCGGCAGCCTCGGTGCTGGAGCAGTTTAAGCAGGCAGAGGTGATAGTGGTTGACAACGCCTCCACCGACGCCCACCTCCTCTCGAAGACCGATCTTCCCTTGGTGCTCATACGGAATCGGGACAACCTAGGCCTGTCGGCCGCCCTCCAGCAAGCATACCAGGAGTCCACCGGCAGTAACATCCTGATCCTGAATCCCGACACCGTGGTACTGCCGGGGGCCATCAGCCTGATGATGAAGGTGCTGGAAGACTCCAAGGTGGGGGGGGTAGGACCACGATTCTGGTGGGATCTACAGAAGAGCATGCTGCTTCCCCCCATTCCCCTTCCCACCGTGTGGGACACATCGATAGACGTGCTTTTGCGAGGAAAGGGCCGGTTCTCGAAGTGGCTCACGAAG
>CAZMTB010000043.1:0-2762 GCA_964569095.1 uncultured Aquificales bacterium | reverse complement strand
GTGGAGGTGGTGGCAGCAACCGAGTTTGACTTTGAGACCCTCAAAGAAGAAGAGCCCCGTACCGCGATAGACATAATAGAGAAGGTGGTAGCAGCTCCACCTACCCCGCAACCGGAACCCACCCCTGGAGCCGCCGCTACCCCTACTGGAACCCAAGAGGCCTCCCCAGTTCCAGAGGTACCGGCAACTGTACCCCCCCTCGCAACCCAGTCCCAAAGCCAAGGGGTTCCTTCCCACGTCATGGCAGAGATAATGGAGATAAAAGAGGTATTGCTACGCCTTCTCCAGGACAGGAAAGAGCAGGAAACGGTAAGGGAGCTCTCCAACGAGATAAAAGAGATAAAGGAACTTCTAAAAAGACAGGCACAGCAATCGTCGTCTACTGTTCCCGAGATGCAGGTGGGTGAAACCCTGCAACCCATCTACGAAAGACTCAAGAAACAAGAGGTGGATTCCGAGGTGTTGAAGACGGTTATGACCACACTCTCTCTCCATCCCGACGCGGTGGACCCCTACCTGATTGCTGAGGAGGCCCTTAGCAGGGAGATAATGACCGTTGACCTCTTCAACCAGCGTCCCTCGCGCGTCCTGATGCTACTGGGACCCACGGGGGTGGGCAAGACCACCACCATCGCCAAGCTGGCGGCCATGGGCACCATATCGGGTCTCAAGATGGGCATAGTGAACATAGACACCTACCGAATAGGGGCAACCGAACAGCTCAAGACCTACGCAAGAATAATGGGTCTCCCCTTCAAGGTGGCCCATTCCCCAGAGAGCTTCGTGCAGTGCTGCGACTCACTTGGCCACCTCGACCTCATACTGGTAGACACAGCAGGCCGATCCCCTACGGACGACCTTAGAATAGAAGACATGAGGGGATTTCTGGATTCGGCGGTTTCGGTCACTTCCCTTGTGGTTCTCGGGATACCAACCAGGACCGAGGACATGCTCATGGCAGTGGAGAAGTTCGTAGACTTCAAGGTGGTAGGATTCATCTTCACCAAGCTGGACGAAAGCACTGTGTACGGGCCCATGATCACCGTGTGCAAGAGGACGGGAAAACCCATAGCGTACATCACCACAGGCCAACGGGTGCCTGAAGACATAGAGTTGGCCCTTCCCGGAAGGATAGCAAGAATCATCCTGGGAACCGAAAACGTGACCGCAAGGTGACCTGCCTATGGAGGATAAAAGGGCCCTGACAGCTCAGACCCCACAAGAGATCCTGGGACCAGAGGACCAAGCCCAGAGCCTGCGCAAGTACTTCTCTCCCGGCCGGGAGACGGTGGTGGTAGCCATAACCAGCGGCAAGGGAGGAGTCGGCAAGACAAACTTCGCCGCAAACACCGCGTATCTACTGGCAAAGATGGGGAAGAAGGTGTGCATACTTGACGCCGACCTGGGGCTGGCAAACATAGATGTCCTTCTTGGGCTGGTCCCAAGAAAGACCCTCGCCAACGTTCTGAGGGGAGAGTGTACCATGGCGGACATCGTGCTGGAGGGTCCCGGGGGAATGGCCATCATACCGGCCAGTTCAGGATTGCGGGAGATGGCCAACATGAGCCGCGAACAGCAGAAGGTGCTAGCCGATCAGATGGCCGTTCTAGACGGCGAGTTTGACTACCTATTCATAGACACTGCAGCAGGAATATCCCAGCAGGTGATGGCATTCCTCGCCGCTGCCCCCCAGGTGATTCTCATCACAACCCCCGAACCCACAGCGGTCACAGATGCCTACGCCATGGTGAAGCTCTTGAGCACGGAGTACGGGAAGCGCAACATCTACCTGGTGGTGAACATGGTGAGAAGATACAGGGAGGGCGAGGAGACAGCGGCAAAACTCTCTCTGGTGGTGAAGAGGTTCCTGGGAGAACACATAAACGTGGTACACTTGGGCTCGCTACCCTACCAGACCGACATAGCCATCTCCGTGAGGGAACAGAGGCTCTACGTGGAGAAGTTTCCCGACAGGAAGTTTGCCGGTCTCTTGAAGGAGATCTGCTCAAAGCTGACCGACTTCACCCTCTTTCCCGGAGTGAGGGGAGGGGTATCCCTCTTCGCCAAGGCATTGATGAGAGGACTGGGCACCAGATGATACCCGGAGTGGACAACTTCCTCTCCGTCGTTGAGGCCATCGTGAACCGGGTGCTGATCCACAGCGTCTATCGCCGCAGGATAACGGGGGTGGCCATGCTCCTCTCCTGCTTCACCATGATGGTCTACTCCTTGAACCCTCACAACACACTATCCGAGGAACCCATCTTGTGGCTGGCGTGGATCGTGCTTTACGGTCTATTCTGGTTCTTCGTCTTTCTCTTTCTCTGTCTCATCGCAACCTACTTCATATTGAAAGAAGACATCCTTTCGTTCATGGAAGAGGAAGACGAGGAAGAGGAAAAGAAGGGCGTAGTGGAAGAAGAGATAGCCGGGGAGAAGATGAGTGGATAAGGAAGAGCTATTCTTCAAGTACCTTCCCGTAGTGGAGCGCTGCGTCACCCGGGTAAAGGAGAGGGTGCCTGCCCATGTAGAGGCGGACGACCTGGTCAACCAGGGTGTGATCGGCCTTCTCGACGCGATAGAGCGGTTCGATCCCAAGAAGGGGGTGCCCTTTGCGGCCTTTGCCGAGATCAGGGTGAGAGGCGCCATCATGGACTACCTACGCTCCCTCGACTGGCTCCCCCGTTCCAGCAGGGGTAGGCTGAAAGAGTTTGAAGAGGCCTTGAAGACCCTCGAGCAAAGGTTGGGAAGGGAACCGAACA
>CAZMTB010000042.1:0-10810 GCA_964569095.1 uncultured Aquificales bacterium | reverse complement strand
CGCTTAATCTTCTCTCGATCTCTTGCTGGAAGGATGACGCGCTCTCTCTTTCCGTTTTCTTTATGTGGATTACCACTGCTGCCACTACTGCTACTAAAAAGGGTATGATAATAAACCACTCTACCCCTGGACCGATAGGGGGTGCTCCTATGGGAATAGGGTGGCAGCATCCTGATATGAGCAAAGTTAAAATTAGGAGTACGACCCTCTCCACAGTTAATTCCCTCCTTTTAGCTTAATGATAGGCCTGAAGCTTAGGAGAGTCTGAGGAGATTATTAGGAAACCATTAGGATGGATGGACAGGAAGAATAATAGTAAAGGTAGCCCCTTTTGTTGGGTGAGAGTGGACCCTTATACTTCCTCCATGAGCCTCAATCATAGCTTTAACAAGGGCTAGTCCAAGACCTGTTCCCCCTCTTTTCCTGCTTTTTTTACCTTGATAAAATGGTTCGAAGATGTGGGGTAGGTCTTCGGGATGAATTCCTTCGCCTTCGTCTTGAATCCAGATTTTCACCCCTTCTCTTTCTACATCCCAACCGAGCACTATGGAATTTCCCTCATCGGTGTGCCTTATGGAGTTTTCTATGAGATTGTATAGAACTCTATCTAAGATGTGGGCATCTGCATCGATAGAGACCGGCGGTCCTTTTTTCATGGCAAGGACTCTATTACTATTAGAAGCTAAGATAGAGACTTTCTCTATGAATGATGAGAAGAAGTTTTCCAAGTCTATTCTCTCTCTCCTTAGGTAAGATGATAGATTTAAGTCTAATCTGGATAGGTCTAATAGACTTTCACATAATTTATGTAATTTCTGGGCTTCTCTTTGAGTATTTAGTATTAAATTGATGGATGCTTTGGGATCTTTGTCTTTGATTCTTACCAAAATCTCCAGTGATCCCATGATTACTGTGACGGGGGTTCTTAGTTCATGAGCGGCTTTGGCTATAAATCTTTTTTGAGCCTTGAAAGATGCATTTATTCTATCAATCATGTCGTTAAATGCACTTGCTAACTCTCCTACTTCATCTCCGCTTCTGGGTAATACTACTCGTCTATTTAGGTCTCCATTGGCTATGACTTTGCATGTTACAACCATATCGGCAAGCTCTTTTAAGATAGATGTTATGGTAAAGAGAGCTAATATTACGCCACTAATTAAAGCTATTACTATTCCCAGTGATAGAGCTAATTTTTGGCGAGTTAGGATCTTGTCTACTGGATTAAGGATAGTGCTGAGTTGAACTACTCCTAAAATTCTATCTTTCCCTGGTAGCTCTCTCAGAGGAATATAAATTACTAACAAGTGGTGTTTTCCTATCCAGGTGGTATAGTCTACTTCGTTTTCTCCTGCTAATGATCTGGAGTAGTAAGCAGATACAGGAGAGGGATATGGAGGCTCTTCGGGAAGACGCTTTCCTATCGCAAGTACTTTCCCAGTCTTATTTAGTACCAGCGCAACGGTGTCTTTTGAAGTTAGATCTCTTGCGAGAAAGGGAGCAATTTGCTCAAGTTGTGTGGTTGATTTGAATGACTTTTTATATCCTAATAGAGGTGGAATGAACTCTGAAGGATATAGCCAATGCTCTATAATAGGTTTGGCTTGAGCCCGTATTCGCTTGGCTGTAGAATCCACAAGAAATCTCTTGGTATCCATGTATAATGCTCCGCTGAAGACGCATAGTATTATAGTCAATAAAGCGGTATATCCTATTACTAATTTTACTCTTAGAGATAGTCTTTCTTTTATAAAATCTTTCATTCTTTTGGTTGAAAAGTGTATCCTATGCCGTAGATAGCTTTTATTAGAGTGTGTTCCTTGTCTCCTAACTTCTTTCGCAGGTTGCTAATATGCACCTCTAATATGTTTGTGTTCCCCAGGTGGTTATATCCCCATATACAGTTCAGGAGACTCTCTCGGGAGAATACGCGCTTGGGATGTTTCATGAAGAGTTCTAATAGGGAGAACTCAGTAGGGGTGAGATGTATCTCTTGCTCGCCTTTTCGTACTTCCCTACTTTCCAAGTTTAGACTGATGTCTCCTGATCTAAGTACCTTCTCTTCCGCGCTCTTTTTTCTGCTGCGCCTCAGCAAGGCCCTTACTCTGGCGAGGAGCTCTTCGAAGCTGAATGGTTTGGTTAAGTAATCGTCTGCTCCTAAGTTTAAACCCTTTACCTTGTCTTCAATCTCTCTCTTTGCTGTAAGCATGATTATAGGAATATCACTATCTCTCTTTCTTATACTCTGGCACACCTTGAAACCGTCTATGTCAGGTAGCATGATATCCAGAATTATTACATCTATCGTTTTATGCGTCAGTATTCTTAGAGCTGTTGACCCGTCCTCTGCCGATTCTACTCTGTACCCCTCGTAGAGGAATCCTATCTTTAGCATCTCCGTTATGGATGCTTCGTCTTCTACTACGAGAATGGTTGCTGAGTATTGTTTATCCAAGGTTCTTGATTTTCCTCTCCTTGGAGTTGTTTTGGTTTAGGTTCAGTAAAGCCCCACGGTCACCTCGTCGTCCTTCGGAAAGTGTACGGGGTACTTGCCAGAGAAGCAGGCCGTGCAGAAGGGATGATCGTCAAGAGAGTATCCTGCCGCCTCTATCATTCCCTCCAGTGAGAGGTATGCAACCGAGTCCGCTGTCAAGTATTTGCATATCTCCTTGATACTATGGGTTGAGGCGATTAGTTCCCTCCTGGTTGGGGTGTCGATGCCGTAGAAGCACGGATGGGTTATTGGTGGGGAGCTCACCCTGAAGTGAACCTCCCTGGCCCCTGCTTGGCGTATCATCTTCACGATCTTGCGAGAGGTGGTACCCCTTACGATGGAGTCGTCTATCACCACCACTCGCTTGCCCTTGATAATCTCCCTTACCGGATTGAGCTTCACCTTCACGCCGAAGTGGCGGATGCTCTGGCGGGGCTCGATGAAGGTGCGTCCCACGTAGTGGTTTCTCACCAGTCCCATCTCAAAGGGCACCTTGGCCTCCTGGGCGTATCCCATGGCAGCCACTATTCCAGAGTCTGGTACCGCTATCACCACGTCTGCCTCTACATTGCTCTCCTTCGCCAGCTGTCTGCCAAAGGCCTTTCTCACAGAGTAGACGTCTCTTCCGAAGATGTGGCTGTCGGGCCTTGCAAAGTAGATGAACTCGAAGATGCAGTGGGCCTTCTTGGATGGTTTGAAAGGCCTGAAGGAGGTTATTCCATCTCCGTTGACCACAACCACCTCTCCTGGGTCTATCTCCCGGATGAACTCTGCCTCCACCAGATCCAGGGCGCAGGTTTCGGAGGCGAGGACCGTGGTGCTTCCCATGCGTCCCATCACCAGCGGCCTGAATCCCCACGGGTCCCGAATGCCTATCAGCTCCTCGTCCCTCAGAATAACCATGGAGTAGGCTCCCCTGATCTTGGAGAGGGAGTCTACCAGTGCAGAGCGGAAGTCGGGGGCGTGGGAGCGGGCCGCTAGGTGCACCACCACCTCTGAGTCCATGGAGGACTGGAAGATAGAGCCGGAGGACTCGAGCTCGCGTCTCAGCTTGTAGGCGTTGATGAGGTTGCCGTTGTGGGCGATGGCGATCTCTCCCAGCCTGCAGTTTACGAGAAAGGGTTGGGCGTTTTTAAGAAGGCTCTCCCCTGTGGTCGAGTACCTGTTGTGTCCTATTGCCACTTGCCCGTTTAGCCGCGATAGCCTCTCCTCGGTGAAGATGTCTGCCACCAGGCCCATGTGGCGCTCCAGGTGGAGTTCACCCTCGCAGGACGAGGCGATGCCTGCGCTCTCCTGTCCCCTGTGTTGGAGGGCGTAGAGACCCAGGTAAACCAGTTTTGCGGCCTCTGGGTGCCCGTACACCCCCATCACGCCGCACTTTTCGTTCCAGAAGAGGCTCACGGGTACCTCCCTTCTGCGTAGTCTCTCAGAATCTGGGCGTGATCAAAGGCCATCTCTTCGGGGATCTCGTTGATGGGAAAGGCCTTCACCTCTGCTGCGTCGTCTCCTGCCTCGGGTTCCCCCTGGGCAGTTGCCAGGAACACCACGGTTATGGTGTGGTGCCTTGGGTCTCTCTGGGGATCAGAATAGGCGTGAAACTGCCCTCTCAACTCAACTACCAGTCCCGTCTCTTCCTTGGCCTCTCGTACCGCTGCCTCTTCCAGGCTCTCCCCGTAGTCTACAAAGCCTCCTGGCAGGGCCCAACCGTGGGGGGGATTCTTCCGTTTCACCAGGACCACCCGTTTGTCTGGCAGCTCGATGATTATGTCCACAGTGGGTATGGGGTTGTGGTACACCTCCCACTGGTATCCGCAATGGGGACAGGTCTCTATTCTCTTCGACAACCTACGCTCCCTCCACCTCTATCACCGCCGCGCTGTAGAAGCCGCCGAATCCTGCTGCCATGGAGACCACTTTTGCGGGCCTATTGCAAGGCCACTGTTGGTCGCAGGTGGCCAGTTTTAGTCCTTTGAACACTGGATCCACCATACTCGAGGAGACTCCCCCTATGGGGGGGACCTTTTCTGCCTCTTCTGTCTCCTCCAGCAAGACCGCCAGCTCGAGTAGAGACGAGGCCGATATGGTGTGTCCCAGTCTGGGCTTTAGGGCGGTTACCGTGGGAGAGCTTCTCGAGAAGATTCGCGAGAGTATCCCTCCCTCCACAGAGTCGTTCATCTTCGTGCCGGTGCCGTGGGCCTTCACCACGTCTATCTCTTCGGGGGTTAGGTTGGCCATTCTCAGTGCCTCTAAAAGGGCGGTTGACCACGCCTCGCCGTCGGGATCCAGGCCGTACATGTGTGAGGAGTCTGCAACGGAGGCGGAGCTCAGCACGCGCCCATGGGATGGCAAGCCGTGGCGCTCTGTCCAGCTGGTAGAGGCGAGCACCATCACCACCATTCCATCTGCCACCACGGTTCCGTTCCTCTCTTCTGCAAAGGATAGAATGCTCCCCCTGGGCGAAACGATTCCCAGCACCTGGTGGTAAGCGGTTCTCACTGTGCTGAACATGCTGTTGATTGCTACCAGGATGGCCACGTCCACAGAGCCCCTGCCTATCTCCCAGAGGGCCAGGCGGAGCAGGTCGTTGCCAGAGGAGCACACGTGGTTGATTCCCCACCCTGAGTAGAAGGGTATTCCCAAGAAACTCGCAACGGTGAAGTTTATTCCATTATGGGTTAATAATGGTCCGTGAGAGGGCCTGATCTTGCCTCCTCTCTCCAGGAGGTGGAGTAACCAGTCCCGTTCTGCCTCCAGGAGTCCCGCCGCGTAGATTCCCGTTCTGGGTCTTGGGGAGTCTAAGAGCTGGGGTATCTCTTGGGAGATCTCGTCCAGGAGTTTCACCAGGGTCTTCAGCACGGGATGAAGCCTCTTAAAACCAGCGAACTTCCGGGAGGGCTCGTAGCCTTCAACCTG
Organism: uncultured Aquificales bacterium; assembly: GCA_964569095.1. Taxonomy (GTDB): domain Bacteria; phylum Thermosulfidibacterota; class Thermosulfidibacteria; order Thermosulfidibacterales; family JALWSI01; genus JALWSI01. The sequence continues at coordinate 5,403 of CAZMTB010000042.1, read as the reverse complement.
TGCCTGCCAGTCTATCTTGCCGTAGAAAGGCACGGGGAGCTCTGGGGTTTCTAAAAATCCCCCGCACTCTACCCATCTCCAACCCAGTATCTGGGGGGTCGAATCGCCCATCTACCTCTCTTCTCTCTTCCAGAAGGTGGGTTCTTCGCCTGCGATCAGGCGTTCTATGTTGGCCTTGTGTCTCAGGGTTATTATTGCCGCCATGGCTGCAGCGGCCATGGCAATCACAGGTGGTCCTTTGAGGAGGAGTATGAAGAGGGGCATGGTCCACGCCGCCGACAGGGAGGAGAGCGATACGTATCCCTTCCACTTGAGCATCACCACAAATACCGCCAGCGAAAGAACCAACGCCAAGGGAGCTATTCCCAAGAAGGCCCCTGCGCCGGTGGCCACGCCCTTGCCCCCTTTCAGTTTCAGATAGGGGGAGAAGCAGTGGCCGCAAAGGGCCGCAAGGCCCACCAGGGCCACCACATGGGGGGTGTCGAACAGGTGCCTGGCCAGTAACACGGGCAACAGGCCTTTCAGGGCATCAAGGACGAGGGTGATCACACCTGCCTTCTTTCCCGCTGCGCGGCTCACGTTCGTTGCCCCTATGTTTCCGCTTCCCACCTTTCGGGGGTCTTCTCCTGTAAGCGCGAAGGATACGATTAACCCGAAGGGGATTCCTCCTACCAGGTAAGAGCCCAACACCATGAGAATCGCCTTTGTCATACCAGAAACTCCTCAACCTCTTCCGGTGGCATGGGGGTCACCTCCGTCTTCCTCTTGAGACCGCGGGTCTCCTCATACTCCACGGGTGCCACTCCTTCAACGCCCCTGGCGTACCTGGCAACGATTCTGCCCGCGATGCGAAGCGCATCCTGTGAAGGGGATTCCTTGAAAAGCAATAGCCCCGTGGCCTCTTTGGAGGTTATCCTTATCCCCCGGGGAACGTTTAAGAGCTGGGTGGACTCTGCCTGATTCCTCGCCACCACCAATAGGCTTCTCTCTACGTTGAAGTGGCGGCCTACCCTGAGCACCTCCAGTAATGCCAAGGTGTTTTCAGGGTTCAGGTCTTGTGATATGCGCAAAAAGTTTCCGAGCCTCTTGGCGTAGGAGGGATCGGTGAGGAGGCATCCTCCCGCTGGCGACGGAATCTCCTTCAATCCGTATCTCTTTGCAAGCTCAAGTTGGGGTTTTCTGCTTCTCCCCTGGATGGCCATCAGTCTCTCCCTCTGCACTATCCCTTCCCGCTCGGGGAGGGTAGGGGGCAAGAGCCGTGCGCTCAGGGGGCGCAGCAGTATTCCCTCTACCCCTGCCTCTCTCTCGATCATTCTCATGGCCTCTTTGCGCTGGGAGAAGGGGCGTTGTCCCACAACCTCCCCCGTTGCCAGGAAGGCTGCCCCTCTCTCTTCCATCACCTCCCGTGCACTCTTCAGGAAGAGGATCTTGCAGTCTATGCAGGGATTCATCTGGCTTCCAAAACCGTGAGGGGGTGACTTCAGCAAGGGGAGGAACTCGAGGGAGAGGTCTTTCGTGATCAGGCCTTCTATTCCGAACAGGGCTTCCATGCGGTTAGAGAATCCCTTTGAGGGGTTGCCCACGAAGGGGGTTGTTAGGTGTAGGGGTAGCACATCGACTCCCTGCTCTTCCAGGAGTTTCAGGGCAAGAATGCTGTCCAGCCCCCCGGAGAAGAGTAGAACGGCCTTGGGTCTTTCCGTGGGTATCAACTGAGTACCCTGTTCACGAAGATGACGCCCTCTATCTTTCTCACGGCGTGGATGACGGCCTCGAGCTGATCGGTGTTCTTAACGTCCACCGTGAACTTCAGTATGCCTCGCTTTCGCGAGGGGTCGGTCTTGAGAACCCCGTCCTCTATGTTCACCCCCTGTTTTGAGATGGCGGTGGTGATCTCGGCCAGTATGCCCGGTGTGTCCTCGGTCTCAACGAGCAGCTTCACCGGCATGGGAACCATGTTGTCGGTCTCCCACTCCACCTCTATTTGCCGTTCTGGTTCCAGCTGGAGGGTCATCAGGTTTGGACAGTTGGCGGCGTGAACGGTGATGCCCTTTCCCCTGGTGATGTATCCAACGATCTCGTCACCAGGAATGGGATTACAGCACTTTGCGAATCTCACCAGCACGTCGTCTATTCCCTTGACCGAGATCTTGGTGCCTTCCAGCCTTCTCTGGGGTTTCAGGCTATCGAAGAGCTGGGAGGAGAGCCTCTTCTTCTCCTTCTCCCCCTCTACCTCCTCTGGCGAAATGGCCTTTCTCGCCACCTGTCTTGGTGCCACCTTGCCAAAACCGACGGCCACTACCAGGTCCTCGGCGGTTCTGAAGCCGAAGTCGCTGGCAATGGCGTCTATCTTCTCCTCTTCCAGGTACCTGTTGAAGTTCTTGCCAAGCTTTCTGAACTCCGTCTGGCAGAGTGACTTTCCCAGCGAGAAGGCCCTTTCCCTCTCCTGGGTTCTCAACCACGACTGGATCTTGGTTCTGGCCCTTGAGGTCTTAACCAGTTTCAGCCAATCCCTGCTGGGATGGGCGTTGGACGAGGTTATTATCTCTACCTGGTCTCCCGTCTTCAGCTGGTAGTTGAGTGACACGAGCTTGCCGTTCACCCTGGCCCCCGTGCAGCGGTGACCCACATCGGTGTGTATTGCGTAGGCGAAGTCCAACGGGGTTGAGCCCTTGGGAAAGGAGCGCACCTCTCCCTTGGGAGTGAAGACGTAGACCTTCTCTGGGAAGAGATCCACCTTCAGGTTGCGGAGGAAGTCCTTGTGGTCAGAGGTCTCGCTTTGCCACTCCAGGACGTTGCGCACCCACTGGATCACCCTGGTCTCTTCGTCTTTCACCAGGTTCTTCTTCTCCTTGTAGCCCCAATGGGCGGCGATTCCCTCCTCGGCGATCCTGTGCATCTCCCAGGTTCTTATCTGGAACTCTACCCTTTCTCCCTTGGGTCCGATCACCGTGGTGTGAAGGGACTGGTACATGTTTGGCTTGGGCAGGGTGATGTAGTCTTTGAACCTACCGGGTACGTGGGGCCAGTTCGAGTGTATTATTCCCAGCACCGTGTAGCACTCGTCCGGGGTGTCCACGATCACCCTTAGGGCGGTTAGGTCGTAAACCTCTTCAAAGGAGAGACCGTTCTCTTCCATCTTCTTGTAGATGCTGTAGAAGTTCTTGGGCCTTCCCTGGATGGTGGCCTTTATTCCCTTCTCTTCCAATTTCTGCTGAACTATGTGGCGCATGGCCTCGATGTAGGCCTCGCGCTCTTCTCTGCTCTTGGCCACCAGTGCCTGGATCTTTGCGTGCATCTCGGGATTCACCTGCTTGAAGGCCAGGTCTTCCAGCTCCCACTTTATCCAGGCAATACCCAGCCTGTGGGCCAAGGGGGCGTATATCTCGAGGGTCTCTTCTGCAATCTTCCTGCGCTTGGCCTCGTCGGGAATGAACTCGATGGTGCGCATGTTGTGGAGTCGATCTGCCAGCTTGATGAGGAGCACCCTGATGTCCTGGGACATGGCGAGGATCATCTTTCGAACGGTTTCTGCCTGCTGTTGAAGGCGGCTCTTCACCTCCACCCGACCTATCTTTGAGACGCCGTCCACCAGAAAGGCCACCTCTTTGCCGAACTCCTCTTCGAGCTCCTCGGTTGTTACTGGGGTGTCTTCCACAACGTCGTGGAGCACGGCGGCTGCCACACCGGTGGTGTCCATGTGCATCTTCTCCCGCAGGATCTTTGCCACCGTTAGGGGATGCACGATGTAGGGATCTCCAGACTTCCTGAACTGTCCCTCGTGGGCGCGTTTACCAAGGTCAATGGCCTTCTCGATTACAGACCTCTCCTCTCCCTCGAACAGGGCCAGAAGCTCGCTGGATAGTCTTGCCACCTTCTCCTCACCCTGGCTGGGATCGGTTACGACCTTGCCCTTCTCCTTGTGGTACTCCATGAAATCCCCTCTCTTCCTCGGGGGAGAGTATATCCCCAAGGCTTGAAAGGGCAAGGCGAATTGGACTGATGATCCCGGAGGTCTCCCACGGGATGTGCCCGCGTTCTCTTTCGGGTTTCCGCGGAAGAGGTGATGGTCTGTGCGTCTTGTTGCCTGGCCAGCGGAGGAGTCGAGGGTATGGCCTTGGTAGAGGGTTCTGCCTCGAGCCTTGAAGGGTGGGATGGTCATTGGGTATCTCAGGGAGAGAGGCGATGAAGAGATGAGAATGGTTAGCGTGGATCGGCTTGACCCTTGGATGGAGACCTTGGTGAGGCTTTACCGTGAAGCCTACCAGGGGCTGGAGGAGTACGCCGACACCAGCGTCGAGGACATCGAGAAGTACCTTAGGTGGCTGCACAACAGGACCCCAGACTCCTTCTTCCTTTTGCTCGACGACGAGGAGGTGTTGGGCTTCGTGGTGGCGGATTACCGTTGGCGGGAGAAGGGTGAACCGGTTGGCGAGATCCACGAGATAGTGGTCTCCCAGAAGGCCAGGGAGAGGGGGGTGGGCAAGCTCTTGATGGAGAAGGCCATAGGGCTATTCAAGGAGAAGGGTCTATCCAAGGCGGGGTTGTGGGTGGGAAGGACCAACACCCACGCCTACGACTTCTACCGCCACCTGGGATTCAGAGAGGCGGGAAGGGTGGGAATATGGATACGAATGGAGAAGGCCCTTTAAGACAGCCCTTGTAACAACCTTTCCAGTATCTTGTAGGCCGCGAGCAGCTCGTCTATCTTCACCATCTCCTGGGGAGTGTGGCAGATTGAGAGCCTGCCTGGTCCAAAGACCACCGCCTGGGTTCCCGCTTCCAGGAGATGGGCTGCGTCGGTCCAGCTCCTCATGCCGGCGAGTTGGGCCTTCTGTTCCAAGGCGTCTTCTATCGCCTGGGAGAGGGCTTTTACGATCCACGAGTCGTTCTCTATCTCAAAGGGTAGGGAGACGTCTTTGAAGGAGTAGTCTACCCCATCTTCCTCCATGATCCTCGCTATCTCCTGGGCAATCCCTTCGATCTCCTGGCGGGGCAGTATGCGAAAGTCTATCAGGCACCGGCAGCTGTGGGGTACCCGGAGGGTTCCATCCCCCCCGCTGATCTGGAGGATGTTCATCAATGAACCTCCCAGCCTCTCGTCTTCATCCTCCAGGAAAGGCAGGGTCTTCAGCCGTTCCAGGGTGCGAAGGGCCTTCTCTATAGCGTTCTCCCCCTCCTCTACCTCGCTGCCGTGTGCCATCTTCCCGTGGGCCGTGAACTCCACCTCTAACGACCCCGCCTCGCAGGTGCATATCCTTAGCTCTGTGGGCTCCAGCACGATGCCCCAGGGGGGTAGCTTCTCGCGGGCCAGGGTTTCCGAGCCCCTTCCCTGGTTCTCCTCGTCCACCAGGAAGGCGAAGGTTACTGGTATCTCCTCGAGCTTCTCGGCGAACCTTTCCAGTA